>NVXB01000009.1 GCA_002746425.1 Hyphomicrobiales bacterium
GTAATTCGAGACAATCAACGCATTATCGTCAAGTTCAAAATCACCAGTAAACTGCACAGAATCCCGCGCGCCTACACATCCCTTTTCAGGCCACTCCACACACGAGGTTTGGCTCGGATAAGTAACGCCGCCATAACCGTTTTCGACATGGCCGTCTTGCAGCTTAAGATACTCAAACCTAAAAACAATTTGACCTTGCAGAACGGCAGGATCATGCCATAAACGGACCCATACCCCATCGCTCTGAGAGGGCACTTGCGATTGCGCAGTCGCGCAGACAAAAGACAGGCCAATAACCGCCAACAAACCGAGCCATATTTTACGAATTCTCATGCAAAAATTACCCCGACGTGATGGTTAAACCTCTAGCTCATGAAATCAGTGTCATAAGCACATTTACGCTGGGTTAATGCGCATTCTATTTCGTTTGATGAATACAATAAGCCGCTATTCTTTCGCCTTCTCTGCGGCTTGTTCTGCAAGTATAAGGTCGCGTAATCGTTCAAACTCAGCGCTGCCTTCTTCGTAAAATTCGAGTGGCTTTGAGTTGATTTTGTCACGGTATTGCATCAGCAAATGGCCCATTGAGACCACGTCACTCATGGACGTCATTTTGTAGACACTGTCATCCTCATTCCAGTAAGCCATCACGGCCGCCTTAAGTGCAGGGCTGGTAATATTGTCTGGCTCGTGGACGCCGTGAACAATCAGGTTATCTCCGGATCTTTCAAGGAAAGTGAAGGCATACAACCTTCCCATTTTCACCTCGGATACATAAAAACGCCCCGAGAGCTTTGCCATTTTGAATAAATCACCGTCAATTTCGTAAAGGTCGCCCTTTCGAATGATAAGGCTATACCGYTCRGAAATTTTGTCGGCTTCGCTATCAGACCCAACRACAAAACTTTTGAAATCTGTATTGAGTTCAGTGATCAAAGGATCATCGGAACCGATGCACCCGGCAAGGCCAAGGGCCAGTCCCACAAGGGCACCAACCATTTTCAAATATTTCATCATTATCTCTGCCCATCACTAGCTACTGATAATTTTACTTGGGTATAGTTGCGAGGGGATATTGTTGATTTAATGGCCCAACCGCCAGGAAAATTGAAAATAAGGGGGCTCTTCAGTTAGCGCGCGACCAAAACCATGTCAGTGGGCATCAGAGCCGACAACACTCGAAGTTGTCTGTAGGTTTATTCTGCCGCGACCATTGGCAATTGCGGCTCRGCKGYTTCTGGCCCCTTTTTAAAACGYCGACGCATCATCGTATCAAACGCATTTGAAATGCGTTGCTGRTGYGGCTCGGCATAAGGGAAATCRGCCACATGGTCGAARGAATGGYGCATSGAAGCGCTKATGCGGAAAACRWACAGCTCYCCATCTGGAAGAAGRTGAAAATCRATCCCAAAGAAATCYAATCCAACAACATCACGAATGCGGCGCAGCCTCATATAGGCCTCGCTGCCAAGATGMGCGATGGGATCATCCAGRTAATTCATCTCTTCGAGCTGTGTCCAACTATGAGACATCATGGTCGTGTAGCGATCATCGTCGTCTAACATCCAGTTGTCGCTGTACAAATTGCTCGATGGGTAAAAATTGCCATCGATGCAAAACATGCGAAGCCTATTATACAGACCATGCGGCCCGCGCAAATCCTCATATTGGATGGCGTAATGGGCAGAACCAGCTTTAGCATTTGCGAAATAAAGCGCGATATCGGCCTGATTGTCTATGCGGCGGACACCAGCCGAACTGTTGATATTGATAGGTCGTAAAATAATCGGGCAGCGGAACCCTAGCGCCGACAGGTTTTTGCAAACATCTTCGGGCGAGCCCCCACGCCAAATGATGCGTTCGCTTTGCGGATAATGCACGCCTTCAACGCCTTGCATGCGCTGCGATGCTCTATCCCGCGTTGTTTGAAGCACCAGCCTGGCGCAATTAACCAGCGGAACGTCAGGAAAGCGATCCGTGAAACTGGCAATCGTCATCAGTGATTTGCGCTCCAGATCGGGGCAACTGACAGTGTTGAGAATAATGTCGCAATTCGGCAGTTTCTCGACCCGGTTCAAATTGTCATTCAAAATATTGAAGACAATCATTTCGTAATTCTGCTCTTTGAACAATTCATCCGTTGCGAAATGGCCGCTACGCAGCTCGGCTTCATAATAACCTTGCTCATTATGGACAATTTCAAATGAGGCTGATTGCAGCCCGCGTAATCGAAGCACGGTGGCTTTCCCGCCACTGCCAATGGATGCTTTTTGAATCGGATGGTTACCAATAAGCTGTTCGAGAATTTCCCTGGCTTGCTTGCGCTCGCCCAGTTTGTTCAACACGGCCGAATAATCAACATTGCCGGAATGATCCGTCGGGTTTAGCCGATGAAATTTCTCCAGAACTTCTTTTGCCTCAACAAACTCACCGACACGAATGAGCTGCTTGCCATAGGCTTTTAGAACATCTGGATTGTTTGGCTGAGCTTTGCGCGCTAACTCCAACGGACGCAGAGCGTCCATCTGTCTGTTGTGGCTATCATAAACGCGCGCCTGCAACACCAGGGCCGTTGGATCGTTGGGATTCTCTTTTAAAAATGCATCGCAGAATTTGATCGCGCGATCGACGGATTCCTCACTCATTACCCGCTCAACAACACTGCTGTCGATTGCACCAAAAGCCACATTCTCAGACAATTTGTCTAAGCTATCAGGCGTGCCCTTGTTACTTAGCTGCAACTTTTCTTCCGATGATTCTGCGATTGTGTTCGCCGCACTTAAGGCCGGCACATATTGGCGAACGCGGTATAAAAGCCGCTCACTTTCAGGCGAATAAGATGTATTGCTGTGCAACAATTTAGTGTTGTTCATGAACAGAATTTGGCCCGGCTGCAGCTCTTGTGAATGCACATCTTTTTGCTCTGAAATAAGCAAATCCAAAGCCGACAACGCAAGGCCATTTGCGCGTTTCAGCGATATGTCGCGCGCTTTGACCGCCGAACGCAACTGTTGCGCGTAGTAGCAAATGCGCAAATCTTTGTGAGAGCCATAGATGATTGACTGGTTGATATCTCCGTGAGGATAGACAGGCTCAGATAGTAGTTGGGTGGTGAAATCGTCTAGGCCGCGCAAAATATCCTCAACAGGAATAAGAAGAATTTTCCCGCCATCTGGATCTGCGCGCACCATTTGGAAGCCCACCAACTCATGGGGCACCTCCATAAAACTACTATCGGTATGAGGTGGATGCTCAATTATTGCCTGAGTTGGCTCCCCTGCCTTGGCATTTGCAGAGCCTTCTTTCACGTCGCTTTCAACACGCGTCAGCGCAATGTTCTTGTCAGGTTGCACAGCCCCTTCAGGGCCAGGCACCGCAGAAAGCAAATGTGTAAGCCGCTGGATGTTCTCAGTATCCTCAATAACGTCAAAGCCCTCGACGATAACAAAATATGGATACAGCGTCAGGCCACGCACCAAACGTGGCACAACAGCCTCCAGTGCTCTTTCGTCAGGACTACCGTCAATTTGAAAAATTTGGGCGCTCATAGCACTGCAACCTTAGGCAAGACATTTTGGCTTTTATATTAGCAACAAATAAACCGCCTATAAAAAACCCTAGTTAAATCCTACTATTTATAGGTAAACGCATGCTGAAGGTTCCATAATGGATTGAACCTATACTTATCGGAGGCCATTTTATTGCTCTACGCAGGATTTTTTGCAGGAGCTCTCTAACAAAAATAAATTGCAGCGATGCGACAAAAACCCTTTTACGATGCAGGAGACGTCTTCATGAATGTCATCAATCAGCAGTATTTCCGTCCATTAAAGCCTTTGATAGGAGCTGGAATTCTTGCTCTTTTTGCGGTGTCGCTAACAACTGGCAATGCTGTTGCCGAAGACATTAAGTGGCAGAAATATATGAATTCCGCAGCTGTGGTGTCCGCTATTGCTTCGGCTGTCGCCATGGTAGGTTCGTGCGACAAGCCGTTGGAATTCTTTGAAACAACAGAAGGTGACAAGCTTAGCCTCAGTGTAAATTGCTTTGGCAGCGAGGAACAAGAATTCACCGCAGTGATCGAATTTATAATGCTTTACGATGACGTTTTGGTTCCCGATCACTTTTATTTTGCTGGTTAAAAACCGTACTGAGGCAAAACCAATATTGTTGAAAGCACATCACCCATGAACGCCAAGCAAGACGCGAAATTGAGCGCTGCTCTTAAAATGATTGCTGCAGAAATTGCTCAATGCCTGGATGCGCCGCTGGCGTTAAAATTATGGGATGGCAGCTCTTTTCCGCTTGGCACCGCTGGCCTGGATCAATCAACCTTAAGTATCGTCATTAACGATCCTGGCGCTGTTCCATCTTTGTTGCGCCGCCCCACGCTAGACCGGATCATCCGGCTCTATGCTCATGGCAAGATAGGTTTTGAAGGTGGCACGCTGATCGATTTTGGCACCGTTCTTGGTGATAAGGGCACTCGTCGGCGTCTCAAAAAACTGCCCAAGGGCAAGCTGATCAAATTGCTACTGCCCTTTATTACCGCCCCAGGCGCTGATGTTACAACTTCGCGTAGCTTTGACGGTGATGAGGTGGGCGAAAACCGCAAGGGCCGCAACGAGCGCGATTACATCGGCTTCCACTATGATGTCAGCAATGATTTCTACAAATTATTTCTCGATGAGGCGATGGTATATACCTGTGCCTATTTCACCGATTTTGACAATGATTTGGATAAAGCACAATTTGATAAACTGGAAATCACTTGCCGCAAATTGCGATTAAAACCGGGTGAGCGTTTTTTGGATATTGGGTGTGGCTGGGGCGCGCTCATTTGCCATGCTGCCAAACATCATGGGGTCAAAGCCCACGGTGTAACCCTGTCTAAAGAACAATACGACTATACGGTTGCGCGCATTGCCCGCGARGGCTTGCAAGACAAGGTGAGCATTGAGCTGACCGACTACCGCGATGTGACCGATATTTTCGATAAGATTTCATCGATTGGTATGTATGAGGCAATTGGCGTGGCCGCCATCCCYGAATATATGGCCAAAATTCGCTCACTATTGGCGCCCGATGGGCTGTTYCTCAATCACGGMATWACMCGGCGGGCCAAGCGCAACAAAAAGCGTTTTGCGGCACGCCCGGAGCAGCGCGCWCTGGTGCGGTATATTTTCCCCGGCGGCGAGTTGGATGATATTGGCCATACCTTGCAGGAGCTGGAATATGCCGGYTTCGATGTGCATGATGTRGAGGGYTGGCGCGATCAYTATGCCCTGACCACAAAAATGTGGTGYGARCGYCTKACRGAAAAYCGCGARGAAGCCATTGCCATYGTTGGCGAGCAAACCTACCGCATTTGGGTGGCCTATCTGGCCGGRTGTTCCTTGGCATTTACCMGAGGTTCTGCWCGAATTTAYCAGGTATTGGCAGGCCGCAACCCAAGGGGTCCMTCCAACGTGCCGCCAAGCCGGGCAGATTTRTATCGCTAGAGGTTTRCCCTCAAAACCACCCTTCGATAGTCATATCACCCGCCTTTTCAGCATCTTCCCGCGTTACAATTTTAACAGCTTGGGAAAATGTCCAGATATGGCCGCCAATATCTTTGGCGCGATAGGTGCGATCTCCGTAAATCTGGTCTTGTGGCGGCTCAATAATGTCTGCGCCATTAGCCCTTGCATTGGCGCAATGGGCATCAAGGCCATCCTGCAATTGTATGTAAATCAACTGGGTATTCTTGCCGTTTAGCGCATTCGGACAGCTAACAAAATCGGCCCATTCGCTATCCACAACAATTTCCGCATCACCAAATTTGATTTCGGCGTGCATCAGTTTTCCATCCCTGTCACGCACAACCATATGCCTTGCAAAGCCAAAGGCTGCTTGTAAAAAAACCAATGCGGCATCAGGGTCTGGGTAGAATAATCCAGTGCGCAATATGGGTCGGTTAAAAGGGTCTTTCATCACGGCCATTTCATTTGTTTTGTCAGTGCTGTCAGCTTAGACATGACGACGTTTCATCATCAAGCGGAGTTCAATTTCCATGCTAAAAATCTGGGGGCGCAAATCGTCCAGTAATGTTCAGGTGGTCATGTGGTGCATTGCCGAACTGGGCCTTCCGGTTGAGCGAGTGGATGCGGGCCTCACTTATGGCGTGGTCAATACGCCCGAATATTTAGCCATGAACCCCAATGGCACCATTCCGACCTTGCAAGATGGCGATAACCCACCCCTGTGGGAAAGCGCTGCGATATTGCGGTATTTGGCCAATTCCTATGCCAGTGGCGCGTTTTGGCCYRCMAATCCTATTGRRCGAGCMAATRTYGAYCGMTGGGCMGAGTGKGCRAAGGTCAATGTCTCGCTGAATTTTAGTGGCCCAGTATTTTGGCGCGTGGTACGTACACCACCTTCAAAGCGCGACCCTGTTGCGATTGCGGCGGCKCTGGTTGCSCTTGGAAAATCTTTTGATATTGCTGAGGCTGAGATCGCTAAAACCGGCTTTTTAGCTGGTGATGAATTGACCTTGGCCGATCTTCAATTCGGGCACTTGCTGTATCGCTAYTTTACCATAGWTATGGAGCGCGAGGACCGTCCCGTTTTGCAGGCTTATTACGATGCCTTGGTTGAAAGACCAGCATACCGCGAGCATGTTATGGTGTCCTATGACGAATTATACGCCCACGACTAAACCCAGATACCGGATGCAAAAATGAGCCCTGAATTACGRCATAAAATTCTRGAAGTATGTGAYACCAAAATCGYCCAAAAGGGTGATGGYGTGGGGATTTCATTCTATGCCTTTTTCAAGAATAAGAATGACAATCCTGAATTGTTGATGGAAGCGGCGCGGTGGTGGATTGAAACGCACAAATTTGACCATTTTGAAAAGGCGTTAAAAATCCAGCGCATTGTTGAGGAAATGGACCAAAGCCCCAATCAGGCCCTTGGGCCTGATTGAATTTGTTACATCATTTGAAATATGAATTACGCAGCTGTTGCAGCGCGCAAACCAGCAATATGCTTGTCCCAGCCCCCATCCAGCGCCATCAGCAAGTTGAGTGCTGCCTCGCCTGCAGCAGCTTCAATGCCTTCATGTTTTAACGACAGTTTTGTACCACCGGCGCAGGCATCTAAGGTCCAGGTTACCGTGGTCATCGCGCCGCCCAAAGGCTTGATGGTAAAGGTGTAAACAAGGCGGTTGGGTTGATCCATCTCAAGCACCTGCCCCCAACATTGTGGCGTTTCGGTGCCGTCTTCATTCGTGTGGATCAATGCATAGTCCTTGCCTTCTTGCATATTTTCCTTCGCTGGGTGGAACCATTGCCCCAATTTGTCTTTTTCCGTCAAAAAGGCCCATACAGTTTCACGAGATGCGGCGAAAAAGGCGGATTTAGTGATGGTTGCTTCAGTCATTTTCATTGTCCTTAGATAATTTGTTTTCAGCTTCAATTGCAGTGCCCAAAGCACCAAGCTTGTCGTCCCAGAATTGGCTGAAATAGCTCAACCATTTTGTGGCAGATTTCATGCCCGATGGTTCCAGCCGGTTGACGCGCTCGCGCCCTTGCACCTGCACAGAAATCAGATGGCCTTCCTCCAAAATACCAAGGTGCTTGCGCACAGCGCCGCGCGTCATGTCAAAGCGTTCTGACACTTGCGCGATGGTCATGTCTTGCTGGCTTAGATGCATCAGAATTTGCCGACGTGTTGGGTCCGCCAACGCCCGAAAAGCGCCCTGCTCTGCACTACTCATTTGGGTGCTCATTTGGTTATTGGCAGAAAATCGAATTTGCCATCCTGATAGAGAAAGGTCACGCAATCCACCTTGGAAAGGCACTTGCTGATATGAGCCAATCCGGCGGGAACTTTATAGTAAGAGCCAGGTGGCAACGGCACTTCCTGCCCATCTTTGTTATCCAGCGCGATGTTGGCAATTGTACCGCTCACCACCAGCCCATACATGTTGGCGGTTTTTACGTGTGGCGGGCTGACAAGGCCTGCGGGCAGCCGAACCATTGCCATATAAGATTCCTGAAACCGCTCCCCTTGCAACGGGGCAAAGCCGACGCCTTCTGCTGTGGTTTCCCACTGCAATTGCGACAGCGGCATGTGGATGATTTGCTTATCTTCCGCAGCAAATGCACTGGCGGTGTATGCACTAAAGGCACCCGCTAATAACAAGATTTTCATATGCTTTGAAACTGGCATGATTTTTCCTTATAATACCATTTGGTGATATTTTATATGATACCAAATGGTATTATGTCAAGTCGCATGAAAACGCTGTTGATAAGCACACCTCGAAAGTAGAGATCAGTCTTCGAAGCTGGACAGGTATTTGCCAAGTAGCTTGTTCAGGTCAGAAAACTCCTGGTCTGACAAAGCTGAGGTCAGCCGCGCCTGAGTTTCCACATGGGCCGTTACCGTGCCATCAATGGCCGCAAAGCCCTTTTTGGTCAGCGCTATAATAACACTGCGACCATCCTCGGGGTTGTGAATGCGCTCCACCAAACCAGCCTTTGCCAATTGATCGATGCGGTTGGTCATGGTGCCCGATGTCACCATCATGGTGGCCAGCAAGTCGCTGGGGGACAATCGATAAGGCTCACCCGAGCGCCGCAAAGTGGCCAGCACATCGAAACTGGCGAAATTCAACCCGTGCTCAGCAAAGGTTTCGTCCATGCCCTTGTCCAAATGGCGCGATAGCCGGATTAGCCTACCAATCAACCCCATTGGCCCGACATTGAGGTCTGGCCGTTCCCGGTTCCACTGCTCAGTTATCTTATCGACTTTGTCCATAAGACATGCTCATCATTTTTTATCTTGACGTCAAGCTATATAACTATCTTGATATCAAGATAATATTTGGACAATATAAAATGGCACGCAACACCGACATTCTCATCACCGCGATTGCGCCCGCAATCTGGGGCAGCACGTATCTGGTGACCAGCGAGCTGCTTCCCGCAGGCCATCCAATGACCATGGCGATGCTGCGTGCTCTGCCCGCCGGGCTGTTACTGCTGTTGATCGTGCGCAAATTGCCAACCGGCTTTTGGTGGCCCCGGATTTTTATATTAGGCGCGCTCAATTTCTCATTTTTCTGGTGGTTCTTGTTTATCGCAGCCTATCGATTGCCCGGCGGGGTCGCGGCTACAGTTGGTGCCATTCAACCGCTCGTCGTCATCTTTTTGGCCCGGCTGTTTTTGAGCAAGGCCATTTCTGGCATATCCATCGTTGCAGCCATTGCCGGATTGGGCGGCGTGGCGCTTTTGACGCTAACGCATCAAGCAACACTGGACCCTATCGGCATCGCAGCGGGTTTGGCAGGCGCAGTATCGATGGCGGGTGGCACCGTCCTAACCCGGCGCTGGCAACCGCCGGTATCTCTGCTGACCTTCACTGCGTGGCAGCTATCTGCTGGCGGCATTATGTTGCTTCCGGTTGCGCTATGGCTGGAGCCGCCGTTGGCACCGCTCACCAGCGCCAATATGCTTGGCCTCATTTACCTCGGGCTGATCGGCGCGGTGTTTACCTATGTGCTGTGGTTCCGAGGCATTGCGCGGTTTGAGCCGCATGTTGTGGCAGCTCTGGGCTTTCTCAGCCCCGTGTCGGCCGTTATTCTGGGTTGGTTGGTGCTGGACCAAAGCCTGAATTTCTGGCAGATTATTGCGGTTCTGATCGTACTTGCCAGTGTTTGGCTGAGCCAGCAAACACGCTTCAGTTAGACAGTTGATTGACATTATCCCTGACTTGACATCATCCCATATTTGATATTATTTCTCATATATGGAAATATCGACAGATCAACGTATCGCCGAGCGCCTGAAGCTTTTGCGCAATGAACGCCAATGGTCTCTGGACGATCTTGCCCAGCGCAGCACTGTCAGTCGGGCGACGCTCTCTCGGTTGGAAAACGGTGATGTCAGCCCCACCACAAATGTGCTTGGCAAACTGTGCGCTGCCTTTGGGCTGACGCTGTCGCGACTGATGCATATGGTTGAGGATGATTTTACACCGCTCATCACCCGCAACTCTCAGCCACAATGGCATGATGAGAACAGTGGTTTTAAGCGACGCTCGGTCTCCCCGCCTGCCCAAATGCTGGCGGGTGAAGTGCTGGAATGCGAGTTAGCGCCAGATACATCTCTCTCCTATGACAATCCGCCCAGGCCAGGGTTGGAGCATCATTTGATGCTTGTTGAAGGGCGACTTGAGGTGACGATTGAGGGTATTTGCCATGCCATGGTGGCCGGTGATTGCCTGCGCTACCAGCTTACCGGTGCCAGCCTTTTTAAGACCGCCGACAACAGCAGCGCCCGATATTTTCTCTTTATTGTGTGAGACCGCATGACCCAGCAAACCAACATCACCAAATTTTCCGCAGATGACATTTTTGATCATATTGATGAGCTGAGCGCTCTTATGCATGCCTGCGTAGCGGATGGCGCGAGCATTGGTTATATACTGCCGTTTTCGTTGCAGGACAGCGAAGTATTCTGGCGGCAAAAAGTACTTCCTGGCGTGCAAGAAAGCACCGTCATTCTTCTGATCGCCCTTTATGATGGGCAGATCGCCGGGGCTGTGCAGCTGGATTATGGCACGCCGCCCAACCAGCCCCACCGGGCAGAAGTGCGCAAACTGGTTGTGCATCCAGACTTTCGCCGCAAAGGCATTGCCCGAGCGCTGATGGCAGAGCTGGAATTACGCGCCAAACAACTCAACCGCAGCCTGCTTACGCTCGACACACGCACGGGCGATAAGGCAGAACCTCTTTACGCTTCGATGGGCTATGAAACCGTTGGCGCGATTCCAAACTTCTGTCTTGATGTTGAAGGCAACCAACTGGATCCGACGACCATCATGTTCAAAGCGATCTAGACAAAAAACCTACTCGCCCCAACCTGCAATCACCGCATCCACTTCAATCTCGATTAGCCATTCTGGATTGACGAATTTATCCACCGACATGATGGTATCAACCGGCCTGATGTCGCGAAAATACTCTTTCTTGACATCAATCGCGGCTTTCCAATCCTCAATATTGATCAGCAAAACGCGGGTGCGCACCACGTCTTCCAGCCCAGAACCCGCCTGCTCAAGTGAGGCTTTGATAATCTCAATGCATTGACGCGTTTGAGCTGCAACATCTTCCACGCCAACAGTTTTGCCATCTGGCCCAACCGGCGCAGTACCGCCTACCGAGATAAAAGGGCCAACGCGTACAGCGCGGCTAAACCCGGCAATTGCTTCCATGGGGTTGCCGTTTGAAATCAATTCTCGATCAAAAACCTTCATTGTCATTCCCACCCAAAATTTGTTCAGCCGCCAACCAACTATTTTCTAAGGCCAAAGGCAATGATTGCGATGGATAACGCCAAAAAGCTGAAACCCGTGCGCGCCCAATTCCACAACGACCATGGGGCTTCATAATCCGCCCAAGTCTTTGCCGGATCACTTAATGCTGCGACATCAACAATCGCAAGCGCCTCGTTCATCGGCACATTCACAGCCATCGTCAGCAGTAAGCCACCGCCAATATAGATGAGCGCCGCAAGTGCTAATAACGCTCCTGCCTGCTTTGTACCTCTGGTAAAATTGAAGAACGAAGCCAATGGCAGCAAAAGTGCTGTGCCAAAAAAGCTCGCCGCAAATATCGGATTGCGCACGGTCCGGTTAATGCCCTGCATGGCCTCCAAAGCGACTGCCGCAGAGCTGTCATTTAAGCCGTACATGACCGAGCACGCATAGGCGTAAAAGAAGCCGGAAACCGCGGCACAGGCGATGATCGCCACAAATGTAGATAGAAGCGCGACAGATAATCCAGAACGCATAATTCTCGAAGGCTCAACAGTGCCGCCAACGGCACTTTCAACGGCGGGCTCACTAAACTTCGCAGACATCACAATTCTCCTGTGTTTTTTCTTGCACCAAAGGCAAAAACCGCATATCAATGCTCAATAAATTCTGTACCGTACGGTACGGTACATATCAGTACCGACGGGTACGGTTTCTGTCAAGATGGGGGTTTTCGGCTAAATACAGCCGTTTTCACCTGATCAGAAACAAAAGCAGAGATGTTCGATAGAAAACTTTGACCGACACAGCGCCCTCTTCAATGCTTGATGCCCAACCCGGTGAGCTGACCGAGCGCCAGCAACAGGTGCTGGATGCAACGCTGGAATTGCTGATCGAAAACGCTGCAAACGTGACGATGATTGCGGTTGCGCGCAAGGCAAGCTGCTCCAAAGAAACGCTCTATAAATGGTTTGGCGATCGCGGTGGATTGTTGGCCGCAGCGGTGCGCTATCAGGCTAGTAAAGTTAAAGTTGCACCCTTTGAGGCCGAGGGCCTAACCCGGGATAAACTAGCGTCAATCTTGAGTGGCTTCGCAAGCGATCTTCTGAGCATTTTGACCAGCGATATATCTGTTGCCCTCAACCGACTGGCCATCGCGCAAGCCCACCTTCATGCCGGAGAAAATGGCAATGGCGAGAATCTGGGCTCGATCGTGCTGCAAAACGGCCGTTTCTCAACCGGCCCAAGGCTAAAAGTGGCCTTGGAAGCAGGCATGGCTTCCAGCCTGTTACGCCAGCACGACAGCGAAGACGCCTTTCGCAGTTTTTACGGGCTTGTTGTCCGCGATATTCAAATCAGACTTTTGCTGGGCGATACAATTGCGCTGAGCAAAACAGATATTCACGCTGAGGCCCAACGGGCCACAGACCAGTTTTTCACCCTATACGGAACGTGATTTCCGTACAAAACAACAACAACCGCTAAACAGAGGAATTTTCCAAATGCGCGTTTATTATGACAGAGATGCAGATATCAATCTGATCAAATCCAAAAAAGTGGCCATCATTGGCTATGGCTCCCAAGGCCGCGCCCATGCGTTGAACCTGAAAGATTCCGGCGCCAAGGAAATTGCAGTTGCGCTGCGTCCCGGTTCCGCAACAGCAAAAAAAGTTGAAGCAGATGGCCTGACCGTCATGAGTGTTGCCGATGCTGCGGCTTGGGCTGATCTAATGATGATGGCAACACCAGATGAGTTGCAGGCTGACATCTACCGTGACCATATCGCCGACAACATTCGTGATGGCGCTGCTATCGCTTTTGCTCATGGTTTGAATATCCATTTCAACCTGATTGAAGCCAAATCCACTGTTGATGTGGTGATGATTGCACCAAAAGGCCCTGGCCACACAGTGCGCGGCGAATATCAAAAAGGCGGCGGCGTGCCTTGCCTGATCGCCATTGAYCAAGATGCAACCGGCAATGCCCATGACCTTGCTTTGTCCTATGCTTGCGGCGTTGGCGGCGGTCGTTCCGGCGTTATCGAAACAACTTTTAAAGAAGAATGCGAAACCGATCTGTTTGGCGAACAAGCAGTTCTTTGCGGCGGCGTTGTTGAGCTGATCCGTGCTGGTTTTGAAACATTGGTTGAAGGTGGTTATGCACCAGAAATGGCTTACTTCGAGTGCTTGCACGAAGTAAAACTGATCGTTGATTTGATCTATGAAGGCGGCATCGCCAACATGAACTATTCCATCTCCAACACAGCTGAATGGGGCGAGTACATGTCCGGCYCACGTGTTGTGACATCTGAGACCAAAGCGGAAATGAAACGCATTCTGACCGACATTCAATCTGGTAAATTCACCAGCGAATGGATGCAGGAATGTAAAGGTGGTCAGGCCCGCTTTAAAGCAACACGCCGCMTGAATGATGCACACCAGATTGAAGAAGTTGGTGAAAAACTGCGCGCCATGATGCCTTGGATCAAGTCCAACGCACTGGTCGACAAAGACAAAAACTAATTTTTGAGTGGCACCTCGCCGCTTTTAGACACTATCATCACGGGCGCAGCAAATTGCTGTGCCCGTTTTTTGTGCCTTTTTGAAGTTGGAGAAACTTGCTGTGTCTCACCCTTATGCAATTCTGGATGTGTTCACTCAAACACCGTTGGCGGGTAACCCGCTGGCCATTGTTCGCAATGCTCAAGACCTGTCTGATGAGCAAATGCAGAAGATCGCCAAGGAGTTCAACCTGTCTGAAACCGTGTTCGTGATGCCAGCGCAAGATGAGGTAAACACCGCGCAAATTCGCATTTTTACCTCTGTCTATGAAATGCCATTTGCGGGGCACCCTACAATTGGTACGGCGTGTTATCTGGCGCAAAAGGCTAACGCTGGCGCGCGCGGAAACACCGCCAGTATCATTCTGGAAGAAAATATCGGCACCGTCCATTGCGCCGTCGACATAACTGAAGATGGGTTGATCAGCGCTCGTTTTGACACGCCTGATTTGCCGGTGGAGACGGATTGCTCCCCTGCCCCTGAGGCTTATGCGGCCGCTCTTGGTTTGGAACCTGCTGATATTGGTTTTGCTCATCATCTGCCGACAAACATGACTTTGGGYGTTCCCTATACATGCGTTCCGCTGGCCAGCCGAGATGCMRTTGCCAGAGCCCGGCCCAATCTGGAGAACTGGGCGGATGCWTTTGGCGACCACAGCCACAACGACGCCTATGTCTATTGCCCRGAAACCGACGAYCCAAAAAGCGATTATTGCGTGCGCATGTTYGCCCCGTTTGGCGGCGCGATGGAAGATCCGGCGACAGGCTCTGCTGCGGCAGCCTTTTCAGGCGTMATTGCCAAATTCGAAAAGCCARSYGATGGCAGTCATTTATTGGTTYTGGAACAGGGCATTGATATGGGSCGGCCATCCATYGTCGAGCTTGGCATAATCATGGCGGAGGGCGAATTGGTTGCCGCATCTATTGGCGGCAGCGCTGTGCTGATTGCTGAGGGTGTGTTGCACCTGTAGAAAACCCGGCGAAATCTGGTTCCGCCGGGTCGCTATCATTTTAAAAAATTGTGCTTAAGCCTGTTGGGCTTTTAGCTCCAAACGGCGGCGATGCAGAATGGGTTCTGTRTARCCAGAAGGCTGAACSCGGCCTTCAAACACCAGATCACACGCYGCTTTAAACGCCACGCCATCATAGCCAGGGGCCATGGGTGTGTAAGTTGGATCACCGGCATTTTGCTTATCCACAACGCCTGCCATGCGTTTCATGGTTTCCATCACCTGCTCTTGTGACACCACACCATGATGCAGCCAATTGGCCAGATGCTGGGATGAAATCCGGCATGTTGCGCGATCTTCCATCAGGCCAACATTGTTGATATCGGGCACTTTGGAACAGCCAACGCCCTGATCGATCCAGCGCACAACATAACCAAGAATACCCTGAGCATTGTTGTCGATTTCCGCTTTCACTTCTTCATCAGACCAATTGGGCCGATCTGCCAAAGGAATGGTCAGAATATCGTCGAGCTTGGCACGAGGCCCACCAGCAACCAGCTTGGCCTGCACATCTTGCACATTGACCTTGTGATAATGGGTGGCATGCAGAGTTGCAGCCGTTGGCGATGGCACCCAGGCGCAATTGGCACCAGACTTTGGATGGCCAATTTTCTGCTCCAGCATATTAGCCATCAAGTCCGGCATGGCCCACATGCCCTTGCCAATTTGCGCACGGCCACGAAGACCACAAGCAAGACCGGTGTCGACATTCCAGTCTTCATAGGAGGTGATCCAGGGCTGAGCTTTCATATCCGCTTTGCGGATCATCGGGCCAGCTTCCATGGACGTGTGCATTTCATCGCCGGTACGATCCAAAAAGCCGGTATTGATGAAGGCAACACGGTTTTTAGCGGCGCGGATGCACTCTTTGAGGTTGACCGTGGTGCGGCGTTCCTCATCCATAATGCCCATTTTCATGGTGTTGGCAGGCAGGCCCAAGAAGCCTTCTACCCGTGTGAAAATCTCATCAGCAAAGGCCACTTCTTCTGGCCCGTGCATTTTGGGTTTCACGATATAAACAGAACCTGCAACCGAGTTCTTGTTGTCTTTCTTTTGCAGATCATGCATCGCCGCCAGCGCTGTGATGGCGGCATCCAGCATACCTTCAGGCGCTTCATTGCCGTCGCGGTCCAAAATGGCTGGATTGGTCATCAAATGTCCAACATTACGCACCAGCATCAAAGAGCGGGAGCGCATCAGTTTTTCTTCGCCGTTGGGGCCGGTATAAGGCTGGTCGGGGTTCAAAGAGCGGGTGATGGTTTTGCCGCCCTTGGCAACCTGCTCGGTCAAATCGCCCTTCATCAGGCCAAGCCAGTTGGTGTAGGCGATGACCTTGTCTTCGCCATCCACGGCGGCGACAGAATCTTCGCAATCCATGATGGTGGACATGGCGGATTCCAGCACGACATCAGAAATATGCGCCGCATCATCCTTGCCGATCAGGTGCTCAGCATCAAAAATGATACCAATATGCAGGCCGTTATTGATCAGCATAAGGGCGCGCGGGGAAGCCGCATCGCCCTTATAGCCGTCAAATTGTGAGGCATCTTTCAGGCTGGTTGTGCCGCCATCTTTGGTGGTGATTTTCAGCGCACCGTCTTCAACGGCAAAGCTGGTCACATCGTTCCAACTGCCCTCAAGCGGGCAAGCATCATTGAGGAAATCACGCGCCCAGGAAATAACCCGTGCACCGCGTGCCGGGTCGTATTCCTTGCCGCTTGGCAAATCGCCCAGCGCATCGGTGCCGTAGAGCGCATCATAGAGCGAACCCCAGCGCGCATTAGCAGCATTTAGCGCATAGCGTGCATTCATCACTGGAACCACAAGCTGAGCGCCCGCAATATCGGCAATTTCGGCATCAACATTACCGGTATCAACCGAAAACGCGTCGCCTTCAGGCACCAGATATCCGATATCCGACAAAAATGCCTTATAGGCTTCCATGTCGATCGGTTTGCCCTTGTTGGCAATATGCCAATTATCGATCTGACCTTGCAGGTCTTCACGCTTTTGCAGCAACGCCTTGTTTTTGGGGCCAAGCTCATGGATCAAGCCGCTAAGGCCAGCCCAAAACGCATCACTGGTGACGCCGGTGCCCGGCAGTGCTTTTTCTTCGATGAAATTATACAGCAGCTCGTCGATCTGAAGATCGCTGCGCGTAACGCGCTGTGTCATGCAATGTCCCCTAAAATTTTTGGAAAGAGTATCTGTTAGAGTGAGTTTTAGGGCGGCAAGGGTATGGTGACCAGTGCTAGGCGTTGAAATAGATGCTCAGCGGCACATTTTTTGAAAATAAAAATTGGGACAAATTGTCTGTTAACCGACAATCTCGACTGAAATTGCTATGACTGCATCTTAGAAAACCGATTCGAAGAGTGCCGACAATGCAACAATATCTCGATCTGATGCAGCGCGTTGTGGATGACGGCGCAACCAAAACGGATAGAACCGGAACCGGGACCAAATCCGTGTTCGGCCATCAAATGCGTTTTGATTTGTCCAAAGGGTTTCCGCTCGTCACCACCAAAAAGCTGCATCTGCGCTCTATTATTTATGAGCTGCTGTGGTTTTTGGCGGGCGATACCAACATCAAATACCTCAAAGACAACAAGGTTTCGATYTGGGATGATTGGGCTGATGACAAGGGCGACCTTGGYCCGGTTTAYGGCCATCAATGGCGMTCTTGGCCCAGTAAGAATGGTGAGACCATTGATCARATTTCACTGCTGATARACATGATCAAAAACACGCCGGAYAGCCGCCGCCTGCTGGTCAGCGCCTGGAACCCGGCARATGTGCCYGATATGGCSTTGCCGCCGTGCCATTGCCTGTTCCAGTTCTATGTGGCGGATGGCAAATTATCGTGCCAGCTCTATCAGCGCTCCGCCGATATTTTCCTCGGTGTACCCTTCAACATCGCGTCCTATGCGCTGCTGACCCACATGGTCGCCCACGTTTGTGGGCTAAAAGTTGGTGATTTTGTGCACACGCTGGGCGATGCGCATTTGTATCTCAACCATATGGAACAAACCGCGTTGCAACTCAGCCGCACACCAAAAGCGCTGCCACGACTAAATCTCAAAACAAAACGCGATTCCATTTTTGATTTTCAGTTCGAGGACTTTGAGATTATGGATTACGACCCTTACCCCCACATCAAAGCGCCGATAGCAGTATGAGCAAACCGCGTATTTCCATCATCGTTGGTGCCGCCGAAAACAACGTCATCGGCCACAAGGGCGATATGCCGTGGAAGGTTTCGGCTGATCTAAAGAATTTCAAGAAAATCACGCTTGGCAAACCCATCATCATGGGCCGCAAAACGTTTGAATCTATTGGCCGACCCTTGCCGGGCCGCCGTAATATAGTCATCACTCGCAATCCTGACTGGAAAGCCGAGGGCGTTGATGTCTTTCCAAGTCTGGAAGCTGCCATTGAGGCTACTAGCGACAGTGAAGAAGTGATGATCATTGGCGGGGGCGAATTATATAAAATCGCCATGCCGATGGCTGATCGGGTTTATTTAACCCGCATTCATGCAAATCCACAGGGCGACACATGGTTTCCAGAATTGCCCGAAACAATCTGGAAAACCACAGAAACATCTCCCATTCCAGGAAGCGAGAAGGACACTGCATCCGCGTCCTTCATGGTTTTGGAACGTCAGTAGCTCTAATTAGCTAAAACTTTCGGCCAATTCATCGTTGCCTTGGAAATATTACCGGGAATGTCTGCGCTCCAAATGCCCTGCACAATGCGGTTGTAGTTCAGATAAAGCTTGTCATCGACGATTTTCCAAACCTCGGGTTCACCCTTGGCAGTGCCTCCTTGAGAAACCGCATAGGCGCAATATCCGCCAAATTGCGGTGAATATTTATCTGGATTACTCATGAACATCGCTTTGTTTTCAGCGCTGGAAAAGTGCCATTTAGCACCCTGATGCATCAAGGCGTGTTCTGCCGAACCCTCAACAGCTTTGCCCATTGTAAAATAGGCCACGGGATCATACCCACCCACAGCAACACCCTCCACAAGACCAGTGAATAATTCTGGTTTTGCAGCAAACGCTGGCCCGGCAATAGCAAGTGCGGCTGCACCGGCAGAAAGCTGGATCAAAAATCCCCGACGCGTAGGATGGCGAGTAGGACGACGAGTTGGATATTGCATGAAACACCTGTTGGTCTGTGATTGTGACTTATCGGATACATTTTAGGTCGTTTCGACCTCACATGCACTGCACATTGGCGTGAGCGCACAGAAACACTTTTATTTTGTAGATAAATGCCTATATTGGGTTTGTCGGTTCGCGCCGACTATGGCGATAAATGGCCTGTGTAATAAACTACTCGGACCCGGGGGCGGTACCCGGCGCCTCCACCAGAGCGCATTGTTCAAGTTAATTGGAAGTGTGTTGTGGCGGGGGCGAAATAGCTTCGACGAGGGTGTAAAGACTGTGTTTTTGCTCGGCATTGTACCGCCGTTATCGGGCTATTTTCTAGTTGCAAATGACAACTATGCGGAGGTTCGTTTGGCTGCGTAAGCGGTTCGACAACCTCACTATAAAGTCCAGTTCATTCGCATGATCTGGCGGGGTCCGGAGGCACCTGGCAACAGAAGCCTTCACTTTTTTCTTCAAAGTTCGTTCATTTTATATCGGCTAGTTCGCGCAATGCCCTTGCCCTGATACCGTTGAAAGCGGTATCAACAGATATAAATTTACCGCAGTTTCAAAGGTTTGATTCCCATGGCGAAAGACCTGATCCGCTTTGATATTCTGGCGCAAGATGCGCTTCGCGGGATGCTGCGCAAACTGCTGACAGAAATTGCTCAGACCGGACTGCCCGGTGAGCATCATTTTTATATCACTTTCAGCACCAAAGCGCCCGGCGTCCGTATTTCCAATCGGTTGAATGCACAATACCCCGAAGAGATGACAATTGTGCTGCAACACCAGTTCTGGGATTTGATTGTCACCGAGCATTCCTTTGAGATTGGCCTGTCCTTCAATGCCATTCCTGAGCGTTTGCATGTGCCATTTTCTGCCATCAAAGCGTTTTACGATCCATCCGTGCAATTCGGCTTRCAGTTCGACCCTGAAACGGCAAAAGCGCAAGATGGTGATACCGAAGCAAATGATGACGCTGCCGAGAATGCGGCAGACACGGTTGAGCGGCCAAGCCCTGTTCGCTCTGTGCAAAGCCTGGATTCGGCCCGCCCYATYTTGCCAAGCGAGCGAGAGCAGCAGCGCGAAGAAGCCAAACGCATGGCTGAGGAAGCATCACGCAAAGAGTCTGAAGCTGCGGCAAAAGCCACAGCTGAGCCGGGCAATGATGCCGATGGCGATATGTCAGATAGCAAAGTTCCATCTGCTTCTGATGATGATTCTACCCCTGACAAAAAGCCAGAAGAAGAGTCCAAAAGCGCCGATGTTGTCTCACTGGAYGCTTTCCGCAAGAAAAACTAATCCAATCTGGATTTAAAYCYAATATTTGAAGGAACTGAGCCATGGCGAATACGCGCAAGGAATCAGACACGTTTGGCCCCATTGAAGTCCCGGCRGACAAATATTGGGGTGCGCAGGCTCAACGYTCTTTAGGCAACTTCAAAATTGGYTGGGAAAAACAACCYGAAGCCATYGTGCGYGCRCTTGGCATCGTCAAGCAGGCCGCCGCYAAAGCAAAYATGGCCAACGGMCAGCTCGACAGCAARGTKGGCGATGCCATCGTTATCGCCGCGCAGGAGGTTATTGAAGGCAAGCTGAATAAGCATTTTCCTTTGGTTGTCTGGCAGACAGGGTCCGGCACCCAGTCCAACATGAATGCCAATGAAGTGATTTCTAACCGCGCCATCGAGATTATGGGCGGCGTTATGGGCACCAAAGACCCGGTACACCCTAACGACCACTGCAATATGTCTCAGTCTTCCAACGATACATTTCCAACCGCCATGCATATTGCGTGCGCCGAAGAAATTGAAAACCGCCTGCTCCCTGCCCTGCAACAGCTGCGCGACGCGCTGAACGACAAGGTGCAAGCCTGGAACGACATTATTAAAATCGGGCGTACCCACACCCAAGATGCCACGCCTTTGACCCTTGGTCAGGAATTCTCCGCCTATGTGCACCAGTTGGATAACGGCATGGAGCGCATTAAAAGCACCATGCCAAAGCTGCTTGAGCTGGCGCAGGGCGGCACCGCTGTTGGCACCGGGCTGAACGCACCCATTGGTTTTGCCGAAAAAGTTGCCGAAGAAATTGCGACCATCACCGGCATGGCATTCGTCACCGCGCCCAACAAATTTGAAGCGCTGGCAGCCCATGACGCCATGGTGTTTTCCCATGGTGCCATCAACACCGTTGCAGCGTCGCTGTTTAAAATAGCCAATGATATTCGCTTTCTTGGTTCTGGCCCGCGTGCCGGGCTGGGCGAATTGGCTTTGCCGGAAAATGAGCCTGGTTCATCCATTATGCCGGGCAAGGTTAACCCCACCCAATGCGAAGCGCTGACTCAGTGTTGCATTCAGATTTTTGGCAATAATGCCGCGCTGACCTTTGCTGGCAGTCAGGGTCATTTTGAACTGAATGTGTATAATCCGGTGATGTCCTACAACTTTTTGCAATCGGTACGTTTGATGGCCGATGCAGCCGTATCGTTCAGCGATAATTGCGTTGTTGGCATTGAGCCGCGTTTGGATAACATCAAGGATGGCCTCAACCGTTCGCTGATGCTGGTGACAGCTTTGGCGCCTAAAATTGGTTACGACAACGCTGCTAAAATCGCCAAAACGGCCCATAAAAATGGCACGACATTGCGCGAAGAGGCTTTGGCAACAGGGCTGGTAAGCGAAGCTGAGTATGATGAAATCGTCGTACCATCCAAGATGATTTCACCGGGCTAATTGCGCGCCTGTTATGGGGCTTAAATGAAACGTTCAATCACCATTGAAGGCCACCGGACCAGCATTTCTCTAGAAGATGCTTTTTGGCAGGGCTTGCAAGAAATTGCCAAGGAACGCGATTTGTCCTTGCAGGCCTTGATCCGTGAAATTGATGTTGCGCGCACGGTGGGCCTCACGGATCTTCCAACAGAAAACCTGTCCAGCGCCATTCGAGTTATGGTGCTGCGGCACTATCAAAACAGAATTATCGACTAGCGGAAATTTACTCAACAGGTTCTGGCTGAAGGACTTCACGCACCAGAGTTTCCAAAGCATCGGTATCCGTACCCGGCTCAGGCGTAGTTGGGTCCACTCCCGCCTTAGTCCATTCGCGGCGCTGCTTGATGGCACGCATTTCTCGAGCAAAGCGATCTTTTTCCATAATATCAAACGGGATATTTTCAATGCGTTGCACTTCGCGGTCATAGGCGCGCACGGTCAGGAAACCAGTGAACGGCGAGACGTCCACATCAAGCCCTGGTGCCTCAATCGGCCCTTCAAAATGCAGGCCAACTTGCGGCTCAGCGCCCACAACATTGTTGGCACCCATATCGATGCGCAAATCCCATTCGCTGTCGATCAGCATCTCATTCAGATCAAGCGTCAAATTGCCAAAGGATGAAACTTTGCCCGCATCCAGCGCCATCGAGTTGGCACGCACYGCGCCCGATACGATGGAAAAAGCCCCCTCAACCAGTTTGAASGGCAGRTTTCCCGCATCCAAAAGYTTGACAAAGACATCGTGAATTTTTTCTTCTTCWAGCTCCAGCCCGGCATCTATCGCCCGYAATGTTTTCAAAAACGCYTTTGGRTTWATGCCSCGAATYTCGCCGTTTGCGGCCTGCATWATGCCGCCGCCKGTCAGGCTGGCGATGATCTCAATCATCGAATTGCCRTTGCCAACAAACTCGGTRGACATGTTGAAWGARCCTATCCCGGCAACACGYTCMTCGCGCTTCCAGACAAAYTCTTCAAGCGCGGCTTCTTCAAGCTGCAAGCGTCCATCAAGAACRACGGCACCTTCSGAATTAGCGATATTAATGACRCCGCTCAAAATGCCGCCGAAAATACCCGCATCCAGAATTTCCACGCCCAGTGTGTTTCTGTTTGAGGTGATCGCAAACCCGGAATTGTAAGAGGTAATATCGCCGCCAAACGTGACTTCATCAACCTTCAGGCCAATCGCAACATCCATGCCGCCAAGGGGAGATGTAGTAAATTCGTAGGGCAGCCAAAAGCCTTCTTCCAGCCCATCACCCAGAATTTCACCGCCCAACCCCAACGATAGCAGCCACGGAATATCGAGCTTTTTCAAAGAAAAATCACCCAAAATGCTTTTTCGGGCTTCGCCCAATTCAATCGTGCCGCTTCCTGTCATTGGCATGGTGGCAAAGGTTGCTTCGGTGATTTCCACATCAACGCGCGTGCCATTGACGCTAATCTGGCTGGCCATTTCTAACGCCGGTTCGCCAACCAAAGCATATTTTTCCGCAAGGTCGGGGCCTGATGGCAGCCCGGCCATATGCAGCAATGGATCAATCGACGCCGATGACATTAACAGCGAGCCGTCAAAGCCAAGCGTGTCCGCATCAATGGAGAGAATAAGCCCTTCAGAGCTGATCCGCGTACCGGCAATATCGGCAATCATGCTGGTGAAAATACCGGCGTCTAATGACCCTTGGCCATTGATGCTCAAAGCACCGGGAATAGCTTCGCGCATTTGTCCGGCAGGCAATCCAAGCTGGCGCAACAATTGCGAGGAATCCTCAGAATCCGCTGCCAGATTAAAGGTGATGTCGCCGCTTTCAATCAAGTCCGAGCGCCCGGCATACCTGCCTTTAAAGGACATTGGCGAGCCACCAACAATGCCGCCCATTGTAAAATCGGCCACAACACCATCGTCGGTTTCTTGCGATGAGAATTGTGCAGAAACATCTGCCGGAGCAAGATCGTCTGAGGCATTAACAATGGCGTCAAACACTGGAATTCCGCTGATATAAGGCGACACCAGATCGATCAAACCCGACAGTTTTTCCGCAGCTAGCGTGACAGATAAAGTGCCGATTGGTCTGGTAAAGACGTTTTCAAGCCGCCCTTCAGCTTTGAGCCGCGCACCCGCAATATTATCGATTTGGATTTGGCGCAGCTCAAGAACACCATCGGACAGCGAGGCGTCCAAAATGACGTTTTCAGCTTCTATGTCGCCGCTGCTCAGCCGCTTTGCACGAATGTTCATCGACACATTGTCAGTGATAGAGGCAGCTGCCACCACATCGCGGCCGGAGAACAATTGCGCCAAGCGGTCGATGGCTTCCAGATCAAGACGATCCGCGCTGACCGTCAAAGACAATTGGCTGCGCGCGCCCAAGGGCTGGCGTAAATCCATCTCGCCGGCAATCGCATCCTTGCCAAGTGTGCCGGTTACGTTTTCCAGATACAGCCGCTCCAGGCCGTAGATCATATTGCCGGTGAATTCGAGGCCCGGCGGCGGTGTTGCTGGCACGGGCTGATCCGGCCGCGCCCAAAGCGCAAAGCGGCTTGGCTGGAGCGAGGCAAACAGGATGCGGCCATTAAATTGCGGCGCTTCACTGGCCAAATCCGGCTCTACACGGCCCGAAACGACCAGTGCTGTGTTGCCGGGAAATTTGGCTTCAAAATTATCAATCCGCCATCCGGCCTCATCATTTGCCGCATCAAGCGTTAAGCGCTCAATGATGCTACCGCCAAGAATAACCGAGCCAACATTCAGCTGCAAACGCCCTTGCACGCCCAGTTCTGTTGGCGTTGCCAGCGCCAACAAACCAAGAATAGCATTGACCTGAGACAGCCGCGCAGGTTGCGCCGGACCGCGCCCTAATGAGCGATCCAGATCAATCTGATCGGTGCGAAAACCAATATCAAAGCGCGGCGTTTCGCCAAATAAAATGCGGCCATTGCCCTCAAGATTGGAGGCCATGCTTGGTGGGCCGAGCGAAACCACAAAGCCCGGCAATTCCAAATCAGCGGACGTCAGTGAAAAATCACCCTGCGAGCGAACAACAGATTCGCCCGGCTGAGACGCGTCGCCATTTTGGGATGGGCCGTTGATTTTAAAGGTATATTTTCCCTCATAGACCGGGCCACCTTCCGCGTTAGAAAGTCTGCCATCTGTGGAGAGCGACACCGGCGTATCAACAGGGCTGACCTGCATCGTGACCCGCAGATTGCCCAACTCATCCGTCTTACCCGTGGCAATGGCAAAGGTTGCGGCTGTGTCTTCGTAGCTAAAACCGCCCTCTGCGCGGAAAGGACCAAGCAGGGATTTCGCGTTGCCAACAAAATTGACATTATCCAGCGTCCAGACATTATCGCGGCGACCATCCACGAGGCGCAAAGTGCCATTGTTGATCTGAACTCGCTTGAAAATAACCTTTTCCGGCTCGATGGTGCGGTCAGAATTGGTGGTAAGAAACCAATCCAAACGCCCCGCATCATCAATGGTGGCGGAGCCAACAGGACGATCCACAATCACATCGATAATTTCAAACTCGCCGCGCAACAGCGGCATAAGCTCCATGTGGATGGAGATTTTCTCGACCTGCAACAAAGACTGGCCTTCGCTTTCGCCAACCCGGACATCGCTAAATGTCACAGAGGGGATCGGCAGAAAGCGAGCATCGGCATCGCCCAAAACGCGTACGGGATGGCCCAACACCTTGGTGGCTTCGTCTTCGAACACCTGACGATAGGCAGACCAATCCACGAATAGCGGACCCAAAAGCGCGCCAAACAGGATTGCAATAATCGTCATGCCAACAATGATGTAAATCTTGTTCAGATTAATGCTCCGCTACCGACATTTACCTTCAAATCCAAATTGATATGAAGATGAAATTTTCTCTTGTCTCTACGTTAGAAATCCCAGCCCTGAATTCAACTGCTATTTGCGTGCAGCGCCGACTTATACAGCCCTTATGGCCTCACAACAAATTGAGGCGCATTACAGCGTCACGATTTTCCCGGGATTCATGATATTCTGCGGATCCATCATCATTTTGATCGAGCGCAAAACATCCACGCCATCGCCAATTTCGGCGCGCAAATAGGGCATTTTGCCCTGCCCGATGCCATGCTCGCCCGTACAGGTTCCATCCATTCGAATGGCGCGCTGGTTGAGACGGGAGATAAACTTTGCGCCCTTGGCGACATCCTCTTCATTGTCCATATCGAGCAAAACAAGAACGTGGAAATTACCATCACCGACATGGCCAACCATCGGCGCAAATAAGCCAAACTCTTCGATGTCCTTCGCCGTTTCGCTGACGCATTCCGCCAGTTGCGAGATTGGCACACAGACATCGGTTGAAATGCCCTCAAGGCCCGGCTTGAGCGACATGGTGGCCCAATAGGCATCGTGGCGCGCTTGCCAAAGTTTGGTGCGTTCCTCGCCCTGCGTGGTCCAGATAAACTCGCTGCCGCCCAAATCCTTGGCGATTTCCGCGAACATTTCAGATTGCTCGGCAACACCAGCATCGGTGCCATGAAATTCCAGGAACAACGTTGGCTTTTCTTCCATGCTCAGATTGGAATAAGCATTGCAGGCCCTAACCTGCAACTTATCCAGAAACTCGATCCGCGCCACCGGAATGCCGCATTGAATGGTCAAAATCGCCGCGTTGCAGGCATCTTCAATGCTGGGAAAAGTGCARATGCCGCCAGATATTGCCTGCGGGATGCCCTGAAGCTTCAAGGTAAGCTGCGTTATGATACCCAGCGTCCCCTCAGAACCAATCATCAGCCGGGTCAAATCATATCCRGCAGAAGATTTYTTGGCGCGGTTTGCGGTTTTTATCACCCGGCCATCCGGCAGAACCACGGTCAGATTGATGACATTGTCGCGCATCGTGCCGTAGCGCACAGCATTGGTGCCMGATGCGCGCGTCGCGGCCATGCYACCRAGGCTGGCATCTGCGCCGGGRTCAATCGGGAAAAACAACCCGGTATCGCGCARATAYTCATTGAGCTCTTTGCGCGTGACRCCYGGCTCAAGCACCACRTCCAAATCCTCGGCATTRACCTGCAAAACCCGGTTCATGCGKGAAAAATCTATCGASACRCCWCCCTCTGGCGCGTTGACATGCCCTTCCAAAGAGGTGCCCGCGCCAAATGGAATAATGGGAATATTATGCTCAGCGCARATTTTCACSACATCRACGACTTCATCWGTRTTTTCAATRAAAACAACCGCTTCTGGMGGCTGRTTYTTGAGCCAAGATGTCGTGTGGCCATGCTGCTCCAGCACAGATTYTGRGGCAGAATAGCGCTCTCCAAAGCGCTGTTTCAATATACTGCGAACCGTTTCAATGTCACCGCGCGGCTTAYCTTGTTTACTCAATTTCGACCCTGTTTCTGATGACAYTGTATGCTCCTTGTCTGRCGTATTTGTGTGATTAGCAGGTCTCMAGYCACACACCAAGCGCCACAATTTGTTTTCTTTTCTGGTCGTAAAAAGCGTTGATAACKYCNNNTGRCAANANNTTGGAACAAWTTAGCCGTGTTCACACCCTGTTTTCATCCTCGTGTTATCGTCCTAGAATAGRCATTTNTTCGGGGCATATMGGGTGATTTCCCACATCAAACTTCTTTGGAATGTGGCYCACRGTTGGGTGGCGCCAAACTGGCGKATTTTTGCGCAAACCAAGCAACCAATCGTATGGGTTTTGGCGGGCATTATCGGCTTTGGCGTTGCCTTTGCGGCGATYCTGTTTCGYCTTGGCATTGGCGCGGTGCAGTGGCTTTGGCTGCAAGATGCATCGGAGCAAGTYGCCAGCGCCGCYTYGCGCATGCCGTGGTGGGTGGTGCTGTGTGCGCCTGCCCTTGGTGGCCTSATTGTTGGCTTGATCCTGCAACATTTTCATCCTGGTCGGCGTACCGGCGGCGTTGCCGATGTTATTGAAGCCCGCATTTCCGATACAGCCGATCTGACGTTTTTATCCGGCGTTAGAAGCGCATTTCTAACCGTTATCTCTCTTGGCKCTGGTGCCAGCGCCGGGCGTGAAGGCCCGATTGTGCATTTTGGCGCAACGCTYGCCTCCGCCCTCACCCAYCGCCTTAAACTGCCTGAAACCAGCCACCGTGTGCTGCTGGCCTGCGGTGTCGCCAGCGCSGTTTCAGCCAGTTTTAACGCCCCGATTGCYGGCGTGTTGTTTGCCCATGAGGTTATTTTGGGCCACTAYGCCACCAGCGCYTTTGTGCCCATCGTGTTTTCGTCCGTTTGCGGCACTATTTTAACGCGGCTTTGGTTTGGCAACGTCGCCGCCTTTGAAATTCCGCTCTATCAAATCACCTCATATTGGGAATTTCCGGCATTTTTCATTCTGGGTATTGTCTGTGCAGTGGCCGCCGTCGCTTTTCAGTTTGCGCTGATTGGCACAGATTTTATCGCACGCCGCCTGACAATGCCGTTTTTCCTGCGCCCGGTCATTGGCGGTTTTATGATCGGTGCCATCGCGCTGTTTTTCCCGCATGTTTTGGGCGTTGGCTATGAAGCCACCGATATGGCGCTGAAACAGCAATTGCCGTTGATGTTGATGCTGGCGCTAATTGTTGCCAAAACGGCGGCGACATCCATCACGATGGCCTCACGGTTTGGCGGCGGTATTTTCTCGCCCTCGCTCTATATCGGCGCGATGACGGGCGGTGCCTTTGGCATTATCGCGGCCAGTGCTTTTCCAGAACTCGCCTCCAGCCAGGGGCTTTACGCCATTTTGGGCATGGGCGCGGTGGCGGCAGCGGTGCTGGGCGCGCCTATTTCAACCACCATGATTGTGTTTGAACTAACCGGCGGCTACGGCCTTACCATCGCGCTGCTGCTCACGGTTTCAGTTGCTGCCGGGCTGACCATGGCGGTGCATGGGCGCTCGTTTTTCCATTGGCAGCTGGAAATGCGCGGGCTTTTTGTTAAAGCCGGTCCGCACAAATATCTGGTGCAACAAGTGCGGGTTGCCGAGTTTTTGCAACAACCCAATACTGAGGAAGACAGCGAATTCCTTGCCGATGATTTTATCTTCATCGATGACACGCCAACGCTTGCCCTTGTTGATACGCTGGAGGTTGCCTTGCGCACTTTTGATGAAACCGGGTTGAGCAGAATTCCGGTGATTCAGAGCCAAACAAGCGGCAAATTTGTCGGCTGGGCAGTGCAAGTTAAGGCGCTGGCGTATTTTAACGACGCTCTTATCAACGCAAATGTGGAAGAACACCGCTAGCTGCCTTATCTTATCGGTTCAGCAACACAGCGAATCACTCGATAAGATATGAGCGCAGACCACGACCCTTCATCCACCGCCTACACGCCCAAGCCCGGCGGCCTTGCCGCACGTGCAACGGCCAACCGCCCAGTTGCGCCTTATATGGACGGTCTCAACCCCGAACAGCGTGACGCGGTTGTAAGTATTGACGGCCCTTTATTGGTGCTGGCGGGGGCCGGAACCGGCAAAACCCGCGTGCTAACCACCCGCATTGGCCACATTCTGGCGACTGGCGCAGCGCGGCCCAATCAAATTCTGGCGGTGACCTTTACCAACCGCGCGGCGCGCGAGATGAAAGAGCGCATCAGTAATGTTGTTGGTGGCGATGTGGAAGGCATGCCATGGCTTGGCACTTTTCACTCCATCGGTGCGCGTTTGCTGCGCTACCACGCAGAGCTTGTGGGCCTCAAATCCAGCTTTACCATTTTGGATACAGATGACCAAATTCGTCTGATGAAGCAGATTATTAAGGCCGAAAACATTGATGAAAAACGCTGGCCTGCCCGCCAGCTTGCCAACATTATTGATGGCTGGAAAAACCGTGGTTTAAGCCCGGATAAAATTCCCCACGGCGATGTTGGCAGCTTTGCCAATGGCAAAGCTGGCAGTTTGTATAAGGCCTATCAGGCTCGGCTAAAAACGCTAAATGCCGTTGATTTTGGCGATTTGCTGCTGGAATGCCTCAATCTGTTTCGCGACCATCCAAGTGTGCTGGCGGAGTATCACCGCCGTTTCAAATTCATGCTGGTGGACGAGTATCAAGATACCAACGTTGCGCAATATTTGTGGCTGCGTCTGCTGGCGCAAAACAACAAGAACATCTGCTGTGTGGGCGATGATGATCAGTCAATCTATGGCTGGCGCGGCGCTGAAGTGGATAATATTCTGCGCTTTGAAAAGGATTTTCCCGGCGCAAAAGTTATCCGGCTGGAGCGCAATTACCGCTCGACCGGCAATATTCTGGGCGCTGCTGCCGGGCTGATTTCGCACAATGAAGACCGCCTTGGCAAAACCCTGTTTACCGATACGGCGGAGTTGGGCGAGCCGGTTTCGGTTTCCAATGTATGGGATTCCGATGAAGAGGCCCGCGCCATTGGCGAGGATATCGAGCAATCGCAACGCGATGGCCATGCGCTGAATGATATGGCGATTTTGGTGCGCGCCTCGTTTCAGATGCGCTCATTTGAAGATCGTTTTGTCACCCTTGGCCTCAATTACCGGGTGATTGGCGGACCGCGCTTTTACGAGCGCAAGGAAATCCGCGATGCCCTGGCCTATTTCCGCGTAACGGTTCAACCAGCCGATGATTTGGCCTTTGAGCGGATCGTCAACACGCCGCGACGCGGGCTTGGCGATGCGACTTTAAACCTGCTGCATTTGTTTGCGCGCGACCGCGAAATTCCGCTGTTGCAGGCTGCTGATGAGCTAACCCAAACCGAAGAGCTGAAACCCAAACCACGCAAAGCCTTGCGCAATCTTGTCCTGTCAATTGCGCGCTGGCGCGATCAGATCGATCATCTGCCTCATACAGAAATTGCCGAAATCATTCTGGATGAAAGCGGCTATACTGAAATGTGGCAGAATGACCGTGCTGCCGATGCGCCGGGGCGGCTGGAAAACCTGAAGGAACTTATCCGTTCCATGGAAGGTTTTGAGAGCATGCCCGGCTTTTTGGAGCATATTTCGCTGGTGATGGATGTCGATACCGAAGAGGGTTTTGACGCTGTCAGCATCATGACGTTGCATTCGGCCAAGGGGCTTGAGTTTGACACGGTTTATCTGCCCGGTTGGGAAGAAGGCCTGTTTCCGCATCAGCGCTCGCTTGATGAATCTGGCCGTAGCGGATTGGAAGAAGAGCGCCGCCTTGCCTATGTTGGCCTGACGCGGGCCAAGAAACGCGCCAAAATTTGGTTCGTTTCCAACCGTATGATCCATGGTTCGTGGCAATCATCTATCCCCTCGCGGTTTTTGGATGAGTTGCCGGAAGAATTCGCCAAAGTTGTGGAGAGCGGATCGAGCTATGGTGGTTATGGCTCTGGGGGCGCGGGCGGTTCTGGCGGCTATGGCGCCAGCCGGTTTGATACCCAAGACCCATTTCAAAACACCTATGCAACGCCGGGCTGGAAACGCGCGCAAGAGCGCCGCGCGGCCCAAGCCCAGGCCAAAACACAAACCAAATCACAATCTGGTAATCGYGGTTTTGGCGGYGGTTTTAATCGYGGYCCCAAAACCATTGATGGCGAGTTGGTGGTAAAAAATGTGACACCGCATGCACCCAAATTTGATGTYGGCGAGCGGGTGTTTCATCWMAAATTCGGYTATGGCAGTGTTGCGCARGTCGACGGCAACAAGATGACCATTGATTTTGAAAAAGCCGGACGCAAAAAAGTCGTCGATAGTTTTCTGGAAAAGCACTAAAATTATGTCTCAAGCAAAAATTTCGCTGCGCCTTGGCGCGCCTGAAGCCATTCGCATATCAGAATTGCTGGAAGGCATTTTTGAAGAACAAGGCTATGCCATCTCGGCCTTCGAAGCCGAGCTATCAAGCGACAAGGTGCCCGACTGGATCGTCGATCTGTATGTGCCTGCCGATGATRTTAAATCCGCRCTRCAAGCCATAAAAGACCARATCGGTTCCGATGGYCTGGGTACGAAACTGGTCGTGACCGAACTGGACGATGATGAAGACTGGATYGCSATGAGCYTAGAGGGGCTAAAACCCGTCAGTGCTGGCCGCTTTTTCGTGCATGGCAGTCATGACCGCGATTTGATACCCGCTGGTTCCGTAAGCATTGAGATTGAGGCCGGACAAGCCTTTGGCACTGGCCATCATGGCACCACGGCGGGATGCCTGGAAGCCTTGCATATCTTGCTGTTACAGCATGATTTTGAGCACATATTGGATATGGGAACCGGCACTGGCCTGCTTGCCATCGGCCTTGCAAAAGCGTTGAAGCAACCGATAATGGCCAGCGATATCGACCCGATATCCGTGGAAGTCGCGCTGGAAAATGCCAAGCTGAACGGCGTTTCCAACTGGCTGCATGTGGTGGCTGCCAATGGTTTGCACCACAGCGATATTCGCGATTCTGGCCCGTTTGATCTGATTGTCGCCAATATTCTGGCTGGGCCGCTGATAGAACTGGCCGGGCAAGTTACTCAAAATCTGGAAAGAGGCGGCGCGCTGGTTCTTTCGGGCATTTTGGACCGGCAAGCCAATAAGGTCACAGCGGCCTATGTCGCGCGCGGTTTACGCATTGCCCGCACGTCGCACCGTGATGGCTGGGTGACGCTGACCTTTATGTCTCCGCTTTAAAAATTTTGCATAATAAAAAAACCCCGAAGGCTGGGAGCCAACGGGGTTTTACATTCAAACTTTGGAGAATTTTGAATTTAGAACGGATAGATTGCTGTTCCGTTTTTTTCCAGCTCTTTACGGTCAAAACCGTTATTGGCCAGAGTTGTGTCGTCCATGGACAGCAAATAGCCGTTCACATAGCGGTTAACCTGCTTTTCGCGGGCTGAAACCATACGGGCCATGGCGCGGCGAAAGACAGAAGGCGTACCGGCAGCACGAGCCGGAATGCTGGTATAATTAGCAGTTGTAGCCATCGAGTTATTCCTTTTCGTTAAAAACTATCAGGGCGGCGCACTAAAGGAGAAAGCCTTGGGAGGAGAAGAACTTTCAATTTGGGAGGAGGAAAGTGCACCGCCCTTACAGAAATGAATGTAGCTAATTGCTTAATGATTTGAAGAGCTAATGCTGCATACGAGCCCTGCGTTTTTTGCATGTGCGAACAAAAAATGCTGCAACGCAACGTAACCCTACCCTTTAACAAGCGGCCTTTTGCGGGCACACTCCAAGCCACATAAACCTCATTGGGAAATATCTGTATGTTTCAATCTTTCGCAGAACCGCCTGTCACACCATCCATACTGGAAGAGCGGTTCGGGCGCGTTGTTGCGGCGTTGAAACAAGAGGGGCTGGATGGCTACATCATTTCCCATTCTGATGCCCATCAGAGCGAATATTTGCCCGAAGGCCAGGAGCGGCTGGCGTATCTGAGCGGATTTACCGGCTCTGCCGGTTGGGCCGTCATCCTCAACGGCAAAGGCGCGCTGTTTATCGACGGGCGCTATACCGAGCAAGCTGCCAAGCAGGCCAATAGCGCCGTGTTTGAGCTGGTTGATGTAACGCAGATATCGCCTGCCAAGTGGATAGAGGCTCACGCAAAGCCAGGCCAAAAGATCGGTTGTCATGCGCGCTATCTGACTATTTCTGAGCATCGCAAATTCAACGCGGCTTGTGAGCAGGTCGAGGCGCAGCTTGTCTCCAGCCCAGCAGATGTGATTGACAGTGTTTGGAATGATGATGGCAGATCGCTCGGCGCGCCGGGCATGGTGAGCCTGCAGGATGAAACCCATGCCGGGGTCTCTGCGAAAGATAAACTGAGCGAAGTGGCATCGCAGCTTGCCAGCAAAAAGGTGGATGCCACGCTTGTGACGCTGGCCGATTCCATCGCCTGGGCGTTCAATATTCGTGGCCGTGATGTGGTGCACAACCCCGTCCCCCTCGCCTTCGCGCTGGTTAAAGCTGTTGGCAAGCCAATCCTCTGGATTGATGGCCAAAAGCTGACAAATACGGTGCGCGATGCTTTGATCCAGATCGCAGATGTCGAGGAGATGACCAGTTTCGAAACATCGCTCATTAAATACGCGCAGCAAAAGCCAAGCCTGTTGATTGATTTGCAGTCCTGCTCCGAAGCCGTTCGTGCCACGCTAGAACAAAACGGCGCAAATATCGTTGAGGGCACAGACCCGATCATTGCCCTAAAAGCGCGCAAAAACCCGGTGGAGCTGGAAGGCATGCGCCGCGCGCATTTGCGAGATGGCGCCGCAATGGTGAAATTCTTGTTCTGGCTTGATGAACAACCGGGCGGCACCATTCATGAAATTGACGCGGCAACCAAGCTGGAAGAGCTGCGCATCGCCACAGCATTAGCTGACAACAGCGAATTGAAGGAAATCTCCTTCGACACCATATCTGCCGCTGGTGGCAACGCCGCGCTGCCGCATTACCGGGTGCTGGAACACCACAACGCAACGCTTGAGGATAACTCGCTCTATCTGTCGGATTCTGGCGGCCAGTATATTGACGGCACAACGGATATCACCCGCACCATCGCCATTGGCACGGTGGATGAGGAGCGTAAAACCCGCTTCACTCAGGTTCTAAAAGGGCATATCGCCATTGCCCGCGCGCGGTTTCCGGCTGGTACTAGCGGTGCTCAGCTCGATACGCTGGCGCGCCTGCCGCTATGGGCTGCGGGTTGCGACTTTGCCCATGGCACCGGCCACGGCGTTGGCGCTTATCTGTGTGTGCATGAAGGCCCTGCCCGCATTGCCAAAACCGGCAATGTCTCGCTTGAACAGGGCATGATCTTGTCCAACGAGCCGGGCTATTACAAACCGGATCATTTTGGCATTCGCCTAGAAAACCTCGTCATTGTCGAAGAAGCAACGCTGATTGAAGGCGGTGACATGGCGATGATGGGTTTTGAAACCATCACTTTTTGCCCGTTTGATGCCCGCGCCATTGACCTGGAATTATTGAGCGATGACGAGCTGGATTGGCTCAACACCTATCATCATGATGTGTTTGAGAAAATCACCCACACCGATTTGTTGAGCGCCGATGAAATAAGCTGGTTGTCGCGTGCAACAGCCCCTCTCATGCGCAAACCCTCAAATAACAAGCCGTAGCAGGGCCACAAGCAAGGTCGATGCAGCCACCACGCCCAACATGGAAAAGCGATAGCTAAGCGCCACAGCAAAAACGGCGGCGATAATTTCTGGCGCGCCGGACAAAATCACCGATGGGGCCACAATGGCAGCAATCACTGCGGCGGGCACAGCATCCAGCGCGGCTTCCACCCTTGGATGTATGTTTTTGAAGCGGGACAAGATGATGTAGCCGCCAAAGCGGGTTGCATAGGTTAGCACCGCCAGCGCCGCGATAAGCCAGAGCAATGAATCAGTCATCTGCCTGCTCCTTCGCGGTGGATGGCCCACTGAATCTCAGCTTGTCTTCGGGCATACCCCGCCAAGCCGCATAGGCAATGCCCACAAATGCGCCGGTGGCGACATGCCAGGGCGGACCAAACACAAACGCAGCAAGCGTCGCGCAGATGGATGAAATAAGCACCACGGGTAGCCAGTTACTGCGCCCGCGGAAACTCATCAAAATGGCCAGAAAATAAACCGGTAATATAAAGTCGAACCCCAGCGCTGCGGGATTGGTGATAAGCCCGCCAAACCCGGCACCCACAGCGGTACCCACAAGCCAGCCAACATACAGTGGCGTTGCGAGGCCAAGATAATAGCTAAAGGTGAGCGGCGTGGTTTCGGCGCGCTGCTCTGCCAAAGCCCATTGCGGGTCCACCAGCAAGAAGAAAGCAAAGGCTTTTTTAAGCGGTGAAAACAGCTGCATTTTCATGCCCAAAGATGCGCTGTATAAAATATGCCGGAAATTAACCGCGAAGACCGACAGCACAATTGTCCAGAACTGCAATGGCTCTGTGATTAAATCCAGCGCCACCATCTGGCTGGCCCCGGCAAAGACCGTCGCGCTCATCAACACAATTTCAAAGAAGCTCAACCCTTTGGGAATGGCCGCAGCGCCAAAGACCAAAGCAAATGGCAACACCGCTGCCAGTACGGGCAACGAAGCCACAATGCCCTGCACATACTCGCTGCGTTGCGATGACTTGTTTGCGGGTGTTTTAGCCGGATCGGTCATTTATGCGCTCATATAGGTCAACATAGCTGACTTATATCGGGTTTCTCACGCTCATGCACGTTCATTTTATTGACAGCGCCCATCACAAATATTGATAGATCACTGTTTTATGAGATCGAGCCAACCCTGCTCATCTGTAATCTCGATTTCCAAAGCCTGCGCTTTTTTAAGTTTTGAACCAGCACCTGGCCCGGCCACCAACAAGTCGGTTTTCTTGGAAACAGAGCCCGCAACTTTTGCCCCCAACCGCTCGGCCATGGCTTTGGCTTCGTCGCGGGTAAACAATTCCAGACTACCGGTGAAAACTACTGTTTTGCCGCTTACCGGGCTGCCGCTTGCAACTTCTTCCATGGGTGTTGGAGATACCTGCGCAAGCATTTTTTCCAACACTTCCAAATTGTGGCTCTCGCCAAAGAAATCGACCAGCGAATGCGCAACGGTTTCGCCAATCCCATCAATATTGACCAGATCGAGCCATGCCGTGCTGGTTTCATCAGCGGCCTCAATGGCGGCAGCGCTCAGCTTTTCAAAACTGTCATAATTGCGCGCCAGCAATTTTGCCGTGCCATCTCCAACATGGCGAATGCCAAGGCCAAAGATAAAACGGTTCAAATCCGCATCGCGGCGCTCATTAATGGCGGCAAAAAGCTTTTTGGCCGATGTAACGCCCCAGCCATCGCGCGCCATCAAAGGTTTCAGATTGCCTTTTTCGCTGTCGCGTTCTTCCAGGGTAAAAATATCTGCCGGGTTTTTGACCAGACCATCCAGATAAAACGCTTCGGCCTGCTTATCGCCAAAACCCTCGATATCGAGCGCATTGCGGGAGACGAAATGCTTGATTTTCTCCACCGCCTGCGCCGGGCAAATCAAGCCACCTGCGCAGCGGCTGACAACATCCACCTTGCCAGTTTTCTCATTAACTTCGCGCACGACATGGCTGTCGCAAGCCGGGCATTTGGTTGGAAACTCAAAGGCAACAGAATCAGGACCACGCGCGGAAACATCGACATCAACAATTTGCGGAATAACATCGCCAGCGCGCTGAATGGTCACCTTATCGCCAACACGCAGATCGCGGCCCTCGCGAATGGCCTCGCCGCTGGAACCAATGCCGCGAATATAATCGGCATTGTGCAAAGTGGCACTGGAAACCATCACGCCGCCGACATTCACCGGCTTCAGTTTTGCAACGGGCGTTAAAGCACCGGTGCGGCCCAGCTGAATTTCGATATCGAGTAATGTGGTGGTGGCCTGCTCGGCAGCAAATTTATGCGCCATCGCCCAGCGCGGAAAGCGCGAGGCAAAGCCCAGCCGCGTTTGCAGCGCCAAATCATTGACCTTGTAGACCACGCCATCAATGTCATAGCCCAGCGATGAGCGCTGATCGTCAATAGCGCCGTAGACCTCAAGCAGCGCATCGACATTGGCGCAAAGTTTCATCAGCGGGTTGATTTTAAAGCCCCACTGCTCAAATTTGCCCACCATCTCCATTTGGGTCTCGCTGGAAATATCGCTCATCTCGCCCCATGCATAGGCGAAGAATTTTAGCGGGCGCTCTGCCGTGATCCGCGCATCCAATTGGCGCAGAGAGCCAGCGGCGGCATTGCGCGGATTGGCAAATTGCCGGCCGCTATCAGCAATACGCGCGTTAAGCGCCGCAAAATCTGCATGCGCCATATAAACTTCGCCGCGCACTTCCATAATGTCCGGCCAGCCAGTGCCGGTAAGCTCATGCGGGATATCTGCGACGGTCAGCAGGTTTTGGGTGATATTCTCGCCCACCTGCCCGTCGCCGCGCGTGACACCGTTGACCAGCTTGCCATGCTCGTAACGAATGTTAGCCGAGAGGCCGTCGATTTTAGGCTCAGCGGTGATGGGAATGTCCTGCTCTTTAGGCAGCCCCAGAAAGCGGCGAATCTTGGTGACGAAATCCACCACATCCTCGCCCGAAAAAGCATTATCCAGCGACAACATGGGAACGGCATGGGTGTATTTGGTGAATTTTTCTGATGGCGTATAGCCAACCCGGTTGCTGGGCGAATCCAGCCGTACTTGATCCGGGAAGCGTGCTTCAATCTCTAGATTACGGCGCTTTAACGCATCATATTCGGCATCATCAACCAGCGGCTTATCACGCTGGTGGTAGTGCTTGTCATATTTTGCCAGCGTTGTCGCAAGGCGCTTTAATTCAGCAACAGCCTGCTCTGATTCCAATTCCCCAACTGGCACTTCATTCAAGTCGCCCGCCATATTTTATATGCCTGTATCTGTCATTAGTTTTTCTGCGGCCGCACGCGCTTCCGGTGTGATGATGGCACCGGCCAGCATCCGAGCGATTTCTTCCGTGCGCGCATCGCCGTCAATTTGCTCGACCGATGTTTTAACCCGGTCTTCGCCATTCACCACGGCCTTGTGGATCAGCAAATGCCCGCGCGCCCTTGCCGCCACCTGCGGCGCATGGGTAATCGAGAGAACCTGCACCTGCTGCGATAGCCGTTCCAGACGGCGGCCAATGGCCTCTGCTACCGCGCCGCCAACGCCGGTGTCAATCTCATCAAAAATCAAACAAGGCGCAGAGCCCCTATCGGCCAAGACCACTTTAAGCGCCAGCAAAAACCGCGACAACTCGCCGCCCGATGCCACTTTCATCATCGGGCCGGGCCGCGTGCCGGGGTTGGTTTGCACCCAGAAAGATATCTGATCGATGCCGTAATCCGCTCGGCGTTCCTCATCGCTTTGGAAATCCACCAGAAAACGGGCATGTTCCAGTTTCAACGCGGGCAGCTCTTCAGCAACGGCCGCCTCCAGCGCATTGGCGCTGTGCTGGCGCTTTTGCGACAAGGCGCGTGCTTTGGAGACAAACACAATTTCCGCATCTGACGCCTGGCGTTCCAACAGCGCCAAACGCTCGGTGCTATTGTCCAACGCATCGAGGTCATCGGCCATTTTGACGGTAAAAATTCTTAGCTCTTCAACGGGCACGCCGTATTTTCGTGAGGCTGCACGCAGGGCAAATAAACGCTCCTCCGCGCTTTCCAACGCGTGAGAATCAAATTCGGTTTCGCGCAAGGCCTGATCCAGCGCGCTTGAGCTTTCATCCAGCGCAATCAACGCCCGGTCCAACGCCCCAAGGGCATTATCCAGCAAGCCAGGAGCCTGAACCGCTTTTCGCTCCAATCGGCGCATCAGATTGGCGATTACGGGTATCGGAGATTGCGGGCCTGCGACGGCCTCAAAAGCCTCGCTGATATCGCCGGCAACTTTTTCGGCCTGCATCATGGTTTGGCGGGTGCTGGCAAGCTCTTCTTCTTCGCCCTCTTGCGGCGACAAAATGGTCAGCTCATCCAGACTTGATCGCAGGTAATCGGCCTCGCGTTCCGCATCAATAACTTTACGGTTGAGATGCTCCAGTTCGCTCTGTTTGGACCGCCAATCCTTGTAGGCGGCGGCAACTTCTTGCGCGTCACCCTCCAACTCGCCAAACGCGTCGAGCAGATTTCGGTGGCTGGCCGGATCGACCAGCGCGCGATCATCATGTTGGCCATGAATTTCGATTAATTGCGCGCCGATTTCACGCATTAAAGCGGCACTCACCGGCTGGTCATTGATAAACGCACGAGTACGACCATCGGCTGATTGTACACGCCTCATGAACAATTCACCTTCACAGGCCACTTCACAGCGTTGGAGATGAACCCGTACACGGTGGTCTGCGGGCAGCTCAAAACTGGCCGTAACCGATCCTTTTTCCTGCCCCTGACGAACCAGTTTGCCATCACCGCGCGCGCCCAAAGCCAGCGCCAGCGAATCCAGCAAAATGGACTTACCCGCGCCGGTTTCACCGCTCAAAACGGTCAGGCCTTTATCAAAGTTGATTTGAAGCTGATCTATCAGGACGATGTCGCGAATCGTCAGATGCGCAAGCATGTTTCGCCCACCTCTGTTTGTAGAATTATGAAGGCTAAAAGCCCTTAACCGGGAATCGCTGCGTCAAAAGCGCGTGTAATCCACGACCGATTATTACGCTGCGGTGAATAGCCGCCCGTGTCCAGTAAAGAATACGCATCCTTGTACCATTCACTGTCAGGGTAGTTGTGTCCCAGCACCGCTGCGGCGGTCTGTGCTTCGCTCACAACACCAAGCGACATATAGGTTTCGACGAGGCGCATCAGCGCTTCTTCCACATGCCGGGTGGTCTGATAATCGCTCACAACAAGTTTGAAACGGTTAAGTGCACCGGCGTAATTTTTGCGTTCAAGATAGTAGCGGCCGATCATCATTTCCTGGCCAGCCAGTTGGTCGCGCGCGACCTGAACCTTGCGGCGTGCATCATCGGCATATTCGCTGTCCGGGTATTTGCGCACCACTTCATCCATGGCATTTAATGCGCGCGCAGACATGGCTTGATCGCGGGTAATATCGGGGATCTGGCGGAAATAACTCTCGCCAATCAAATATTGTGCATAGGCCGCATCGGGGCTGCTGGGATACAGCGCCACAAACCGTTTGGCCGATGAAATCGCCGAATCATAGTCGCCGACTTTGTAGCTGGAGTAAGCCGACATCACCATCGAGCGACGCGCCCAATCTGAGTAAGGATGGTTCTTGTCTACAGTCTGAAATTTATCAGCCGCCTTGCCAATCTTGCCCTGATTGAGCAGTGACAGGCCTTCATTATAGGTCTTATCGGCGGCATCAGGCTCTTCAAAAGCCAATTGCTCATACTTGTCTTTTGATGAGCAGCCAGCAACTGCGAGGCCTAAAACCCCAATAATGAGTAATTTATTCAAGGTGTTAAACACTGAAGCCCTCGGGGGAAATATCCCGCGTGAAGAGGTGAGAAATGTTTCATCAAAAAATGCCATAGCAAACTGACTTAAACGCAACCAAATGAATCTTGAAGGCTCTATACGACAATTCAGCAAACGACACCACCTTAAAACCTTGGTATCAACCACAGCACACTGAATTGCAGAGCGTAGAACCGAACCTGTTTTTCGCGCCTAACCGTGGCGAAAAAATGATGCCCGGAAGATATCCAGGACAAGCACCAATAATCTGTCGTGAATTGWTCTAAGCTTTYGCTGCAGCAACAGGYTGTTGGGATGTTTCCAARCCAATGGGAGCACCAATGGAAATARCMTCTTCCACAAGCTCRGCATCTTCAAAGCRCCAGCAATCAGGGTTAGCAAACAACGCTTCAAGCATCATAGCATTGAGCTTGTGACCACCACGAACAGAGCGGTATTCACCCAGAATTTGYGCTCCAGCYAACGCCWGATCACCAATGGCATCCAACRATTTATGGCGTACAAACTCATCATCAAAACGAAGGCCATCTTCATTGATGATCTTGTCATCRTCATCAATCACGACCGAATTCTCAAGSGARGARCCTTGWGCCAAGCCTGCAGCRCGAAGYTGTTTRGCTTCAGCCAGAAAGCCGAATGTGCGCGCTGTAGAGATGTCMYGATCAAAATTATCAGGYGTCATCTCAACGATGAAACGCTGACGACCAATCGCYGTTGAGGTGAAATCAATCTCAACATCRAAGCGGGTTCCATTATGCGGCAACAGAACAGCCGTAGAMTCGCCRTTCTTCACTTCAACMGGGCGAAGTATACGAATATAACGCCGCGGTGCCGCAAGCGTCTTGAGACCAACGGTACGAATTGCTTTCACAAAGGCTGCAGAAGACCCGTCCATAACCGGCACTTCCGGGCCATCAATTTCGATCAAAACATTATCGACATTCATGCCGCGTAATGCGGCAAGCAAATGCTCGACGGTAGCAACAAACATGCCCTTTGGGTCGCCCAAAATGGTGCAGAGCCGTGTATCGCCAACGTTTTTGATGTGGGCAGGAATRAGCTGATCAATCTTGCCATCTTCAGCCGTGCGCAAAAACGTAATGCCGCTGCCAGCTTTTGACGGGTTTAAAATAAGTGTTGCAGGTTTGCCGGAATGAACRCCGATACCWGTAAGGGTGACCCGCTTGTTCAGCGTGGTCTGACGTGCAGTTTCATAGGCTGCCCGTTTTGTATTCTCACGACCTGCTGTATCGCAATACGTCATATTTGCCCCTTATATACGCTAAATTCTACAGGCCCTAAGCACCGATGAATGTCGCGAAACTCTTTACACACTGCCCAATTTTCAGAAACATTCTTGATCTCGGTTCTTTGCCAAAGCATCTGCAGTGCAGAGCACCACGAACAAATTGTGACTAAACCTTGATCAAAATGCCTCAAATTCATGGCCGATAATAAGGGGAGTATTACAGAAACAGAAATCACGCTTTTTTTCGATTTGTGACTCTGTTGTAACAATTTGAAATCATCTTGAAACTTAGCTGTTTTTTGGCAGAAAACAACGAAAAACGCCGCCATATTAAATATGGCGGCGCGTGGTATTCTGGGGCTGCTGAATTAGATCAGCGGCAAATCAGTTAGCCTGTCGGCGCAAGAAGGCTGGAATTTCCAATTGATCTTCTTCCTGAGGCGCTGCTTGCAACGGCGCAGGAGCCCTGCCAGCCGAATCAAGTCGACCAGCCACAGGCTGCGGTGCGCTCATGCGCGGAGCAGGCTGCTGTATTGGTGCAGTCGCAACTGGAGCCTGTGCAGGCATAGCCCGTGGAGCTTCAGGTGCACGTTGAGCAACGGGCGCTGCCTGAGGCGCTTGGGCTGGCTGAGGTTGGCGTGGTTGCAAAGGCGCTGCAGGAGCAGCATTTTCTTCATCATTCCGGCCAAGACCAACATTTGCCAAACGACGAAGTAAACCCATTGGGCGACGTTCTTCAGCAGCGTCGGCATTCGCATTTGGTGCCTTTGCCTGCATCTGACGTTGCGCAACCTGGGGGAAGTCCTCCATTTTTGGCATACGCGGTGTTTTGCTTTCAGGAACAACCGCCTGAGCAGGTACAAACCCCTGTTCAACGGGTGCCGCTTGTGCAACTGGAGCTGCCGCCGCAGGTGCTGCAATTGGTGCCCGCAAAGGTGCCAAAGAAACGTTTGGATCAGAAGGTGCCTGACGCGGTGCTGGCTGCGGCGCGCTGGTGTTTACGTTCTGAACTGGAGCTGGCTGAACTGGAGCTGGCTGAGCAAGAGTAGGAATGCGCAGCTCTTCTTCAAGCCCAGAGCGTGCCTGCAATGCCGCTTGCTCTGCCTGCATGTTGTGCTGCGGTGTTGCCGCGTCAACAGGTGCCTCAAGAGCAGCGCCAGTAATCGATGCACCACTACGCAGACGTTGGGTCAATTCTGCCATGCGCACGTCAGCAGGGGTAACGCTCTGATCAATAATAGAATCTATGCCCGTAGCGACAACAGAAACCCGGATTACGCCTTCCATGTTTTCATCAAACGTCGCACCAAGAATAATGTTGGCATCATCGTCAACCTCTTCACGGATACGAGAAGCAGCCTCATCAACTTCGAACAAGGTCAGATCACGACCACCGGTGATGGAGATCAACAACCCGCGTGCGCCGCTCATGGACACATCGTCCAGCAGAGGATTAGCAATCGCGGCCTCAGCGGCCTGTACAGCCCGGCCGTCGCCGGAAGATTCGCCCGTGCCCATCATGGCTTTGCCCATTTCGCGCATAACAGAGCGAACATCAGCAAAATCAAGATTGATAAGACCTTCTTTGACCATCAGATCAGTGATGCAAGCAACACCTGAATACAGCACCTGATCGGCCATTGCGAAGGCATCAGCAAAGGTGGTTTTCTCATTGGCAATACGGAACAGGTTCTGATTGGGAATAACAATCAGCGTATCAACGTGCTTTTGCAGCTCTTCGATACCGGCATCCGCCAGCGCCATTCTGCGCTTGCCTTCAAAATGAAATGGCTTGGTAACCACACCAACTGTGAGGATACCTGCTTCGCGAGCCGCGCGGGCTACAACAGGAGCAGCACCAGTACCTGTACCACCGCCCATACCAGCGGTAATAAATGCCATGTGCACATTGTTGAGATGATCGTTGATTTCATCGATCACTTCTTCAGCGGCCGCACGGCCAACTTCAGGCTGAGAACCTGCACCCAGCCCTTCAGTAACCGCAACGCCCATCTGGACGACCCGTTCTGAATGGGACATGGACAGTGCCTGGCTGTCTGTATTGGCGACAACAAAGTCCACGCCCTGAAGGCCGGCCTGGATCATGTTGTTCACGGCGTTGCCGCCACCACCGCCAACACCAAACACAGTGATTTTTGGTTTCAATTCTGTAATTTCAGGCATTTGCAAATTAATCGTCATGGTACCCTCTTTAATGTCTCGGTCGACCGGTTTGTTCGGGTCGCTCCATTTCCTTTTGCCGGTGGTCTGCACTTTGTGGCGGGCCCGTCCGGCGACCTCGTCATCGTTTGGCTTCTAAAAAACACTCAGAAGCTCTCCTTGAACCACTGTCCGACACGGGAAAAATATCCATTTGTGCCGTTCAGAAGAACCTTGCTTTTGTTTTGCGATTGGACTTGTTCCAATTGCGCTATTTGCGGATAGATCAACAAACCCACCGCCGCCGAAAATGCTGGCCCTTTGGCCGCTTCCGGCAATCCCACGACGCCCAATGGACGTCCCAATCTCACATTGCGCCCGATGATGCGCCGGGCGGCTTCTGTCATACCTGTTAGCTGCGATGCACCGCCTGTCAGCACAATCCGGCGGCCCACATGGGGTGCATATCCAGATGCGGTAAGGCGATCACGTACCAGCTCAAGAATTTCCTCGACCCTGGGCCGAATAATGCGCGTTAACGTCGAGCGCGGCACCTGATTTGGAACATCATTGTCATCATCACCAACCTGCGGAATGGATAAAATATCGCGGTCTTCGGAAACACTCGGCAACGCACTGCCGTGCAAAGTCTTGATCCGTTCCGCATCAATCATCCGCGTCGATAACCCACGCGCGATATCCATCGTCACATGATTGCCGCCAACGGTAATCGCATCGGCATGAACAAAGTGGCCATCCATGAATGTCGACATSGTGGTTGTRCCRCCGCCCATATCCACACATGTAACACCGAGCCCAGCTTCATCTTCAACCAGTGAGGCAAGCCCGCTGGCATAAGGTGTTGAAACCATTTTCTCGACGCTGAGATGGCAACGGTTGATGCATAGCTCCAARTTGCGCAGCGGTGCTATATCAGCGGTAACGATATGCATATCGACGCCCAGGTCTTGGCCAATCATACCGCGAGGATCATCAATGCCGCGATTGCCATCAAGCGCATAACCAATCGGCAAAGAATGGATAACCTGACGGCCCTCGCTGACCGAATGATCGCTGCCCGCTTGAAGAACCTTTTGGATATCGCTGTCGGATACTTCATTGCCCGACAATTTGATATTTGCCGAAAACCCTTCGCTGTTCAAGCGGCCRCTCGACAGACTTACAATTAGGCTTTCAATGGTGATACCCGCCATGCGCTCAGCAGARTCAACCGCCAAACGAATGGARCGTTCRGCCCCATCCAAATCAACGACCACACCGGACTTAATGCCGCGAGACAATTGATGACTAATCCCCAACACTTCAATTGAGTGGGTCCGGCCTGGCAGTACATCCACACCATCCAACGGCCGCAACCGGGCAATCAGACAGCAGACCTTACTGGTGCCAACATCAAGAACTGAAACAACMGCAGATTTGCGCGGTGACARAGGTTTGAAAGARTTTGCWGAATAAGAACCGAAATGGGCCATCAGATAGCTCCYTTTTTCAGTTCTTTTGCGCGCTTCTCAAAAGTTGTTTTRTGYTCTTYCATAACGGTTTCCGGCAGRCGCACCGCCATTTTGCCCGGAATACGCAAATCAACAGATATGATGTCCCGATTAATCAAGTTGGTTTCATCGTGAATGCGCGCCAGTTTCGCCAATGCATTTTCCATATTTTTTTCRGGAAGCTTAATCTCAACACCGTTTTCCATAACCAGATTCCAGCGCCGACCAGCRACAAACACTGCGGCGCGAACCTGAGTTTCAATTGTTTCGTAGCGAGCCAATGTGCGAACGAATGCGGGRCCMAGCTTCTCWGCATCTGTGCCCACCAATAAWAGGAGKGAGCTGAACTTAGAATCACGCAACGGTTCAATAATCCGGCCATTTGGATCAATGATTGAAACGAGTTGACCTGATTGCCACAAAGCAAAAGGTACACGCTCAACAATCGCTACATCCACGCTACCGGGGTAGGTTYTGCGAACCGTGACATCTTTGACCCACGGCATTGCCAGCATGTGCTTGCGTGCTGCGGCGGCATCAAACGACACCAAGGACGCATGATCCTTCAAATCTAACGCCGTGATAATATCAATTTCACTAGATTCGATATGCCCGGTAATCTTGACCTCATCGACGCTTAATCCGACAAAAGCTGTTGTGTAGCCAACAATGGATTCTGCATGCCCGCCAGCGATCAGGCCGTATAGTGCTGTTGCTGCCAACAAGCCCGCAACGCCCTTGCCGCGAAGCCAAACAGGGACTTTGATCTGCAAACGCGACAGCACTCGCATAGGGCGGCGCAATGCCGGTGGCAGAATAACTTTTTCGGCCGTGATCATACGGTCAAGAAAGGTGAAGTCTATTACTGGTGTTGGGGCCACGCCTGCGGGGCGGCCTGTCATACGGCGGATCAACGATTGCATGACGCGTCCTCCACCATCCAGGAAACAAATGCTCCAAAATCATAACCAGCATGAACAGCCATTTCAGGCACCAATGATGTTGGCGTCATGCCAGGCTGAGTGTTGAGTTCAAGGCAGATCAGATCATCTTTTGAATCGTCGTACCGGAAATCAGCGCGCGAAATACCGCGACAACCAAGGCATTCATGAGCTAGTTCAGAATATTTCTGTATTTTTTCATAAAGCTCGGCTGGAATTTGTGCTGGCAGCACATGATCGGAACCGCCCTCAGAATACTTGGCATCGTAATCATAAAACTTGCTGGAATTGGAAAGCACCTCGGTGACACCCAGCGCCTTTCCATCCATGACCGCGCATGTCAGTTCATGGCCGGGTATGTACCGTTCAACCATGACGGTCTCACCGTAAGGCCAATCGCTTGCAAAAAGCTGTTGTGGCGGGTGATTCATATCTTCGCTGACAATGACCACACCAAAGCTGGAACCTTCGCTCACCGGCTTGACCACATATGGTGGCTTCATGGCGTGTTTTTTCGCAGCTTCTGCGCGTTGCATTGTTTTCGCTTCAGCAACAGGAATTCCAGCAGCAGCCATAACTGACTTTGCTATTTCCTTGTTCATGGCAAGGGCAGACGCCATTACGCCAGAATGGGTGTAAGGAATATCCAGAATTTCCAGCACGCCCTGAATGGTGCCGTCTTCCCCGTAGGGGCCGTGCAAGGCATTGAAAACGACATCAGGTTTCAGCTCGACCAAGACAGCGGCAATATCGCGCGCCATATCAACTTCAGTGACTTTATAGCCGGAATCGCGCAAAGCCTGTGCGCAAGGTTTGGCCGAGGCAAGGCTAACGGGGCGCTCCGAAGACCACCCTCCCATCAAAACAGCGATATGTTTTGGCTGTGCCATAAAACCCTTTTCCGAATCGGTCACAGTGCACACGCACTACGCCCTCGTTAAGGTCTAGTTCCACAGCATCATGGTTAAGAACTGGTAAAGGTATTGTCAGCAATTTGCAGATTGCATCATTGTTTTACGATTTGTGCACGAAAAACCACGGATTTGCGGTTTTGTGTAAAAGAAAAACTGACAAGTATACCTAATGAAAGGTTACTCAAGACTGGCCGCTAGCTCGGTATTTTTACGGTTTTTCCAGTTGCAAGCTTTCCAAGGCGTTTTATTTCCCACTCCAACGATACGCCGGAATGATCCAAGACACGGGCGCGCACCGTTTCACCCAGGGTTTCAAGATCATGGGCCGAAGCATTGCCGGTATTGATCATGAAATTGCAATGCTTCTCAGACATTTGGGCATCGCCAACTCGAAACCCACGAAGACCAGCCTCATCAATCACCTTCCAGGCAGAATGACCCGGCGGGTTTTTGAAGGTTGATCCGCCCGTGCGTTCTTTCACAGGCTGAACCTCTTCACGATAGCGCGCGACTTCTTCCATTTCGACTTCCAGCGCTGCAGGATCACCAGCTTTGCCCTGATATGTCGCCTGCGTAAAAATGTAGTCTTTGGGTAGTGAGCAATGGCGATAGGCATAGCCAAAGTCTTCATTGCTAAGGTCGTGGATTATGCCTTGCCGGTCCACGGCGCGGGCACTCAGCAAAATGTCTTTGGTCTCTCCGCCATGAGCGCCTGCGTTCATGCGCAATGCACCACCAATACCCCCAGGAATACCCCTGTAGAACGAAAAGCCCGAAATACCAGCTTTGCCCGCAGCCTTGGCTGCACGCACGTCAGGCACGGCCGTACCGACCGTCAATGTGTGATCATCAGAGGTTTTGATTGTCCCAAAGCCCTTGCCGCCGAGGCGTATGACAACACCGTCAATCCCACCATCACGAATGAGCAGATTAGAACCRAGCCCMARYACCATWACCGGRATRTCATCWGGRAGCTTYGAYAGGGTCAGYGCCAAATCTTCTTCATCAGCAGGCTGAWAGAGAATTTCAGCGGGCCCGCCAACGCGGAACCAAGTGATCGTGGAAAGATCCAGWTYCTCCGTCAAYTTGCCGCGMATTTCCGGGTGAAGATCGCGAATTCGGCCGAGCAAGGAACCACTCATACGCCTTGCCCCAAGCGCTCCAATTCGGCGGGCAAATCATTCGCCCATTTGGTGATGGAACCGGCCCCCATACAAATAACCAAATCACCATCTTCTGCAATGGAGTGTACCATTTTCGCAAGCTGATCGGATGATCCAAGCTCCAGCACATTGCGGTGCCCGCGCGCGCGCAAGCCCTCTGCCAAAGCCTTCTCATCAGCACCTTCTATTAGCTCTTCACCAGCAGCATAAACCGGCGCTACGATCACCGTATCTGCATCATTGAAACAGGCACAAAATTCTTCAAACAAGCTTTGTAAGCGGCTGTAGCGGTGGGGCTGCACGATGGCGACGACGTTACGCTGTGTGGCTGAGCGCGCTGCGCGTAAAACGGCTGATATTTCAACAGGATGGTGCGCATAATCATCGAATATTTGAACACCATTGACGGTGCCGGTCAGTGTAAAACGCCGCTTCACACCAGAGAAACTTGCAAGGCCATGGCGTATCTCATCATCAGTCAAACCAAGCTCAAGCGCAACACATATGGCAGCGGTTGCATTGGATACATTGTGGACACCAGGCATCGGCAATATGAGGCCTTCTATGGCGCGAACAGTGCCGGTGTTGCTACGAATATCGACATTAAAGTGCGCTTTGCCCTGCTTCACTTCAATATCGCGAAAGCGCACATCAGCCTGCTGATTTTCGCCATAGGTTACAAAGCGGCGATCCTCAACACGGCCAACCAAAGCCTGCACTTCGGGATGGTCAGTACACATAACGGCAAAGCCATAAAACGGGATATTTTCAACAAAGCGCTGAAAGGCTTTTTTGACTTCATCGTATGTACCGTAGTGATCCAGATGCTCAGGATCAATATTGGTGACCACCGCAATTTCGGCTGGGAGCTTAACGAAAGTACCATCAGATTCATCAGCTTCGGCGACCAGCCATTCGCCCTCGCCCAATCTCGCATTAGTGCCATATGAATTAATAATGCCACCATTGATAACAGTCGGATCAAGGTTTCCAGCTTCGAGCATGGAAGCAACCATCGATGTGGTGGTGGTCTTGCCATGAGTGCCACCAATCGCGATGGACGATTTAAGCCGCATCAATTCTGCCAGCATTTCTGCGCGTCGAACCACCGGTAAACGGCGTTCTCGCGCGGCTTTCAGTTCCGGGTTTTCTCGCCGAATAGCGGAGGAAACCACAACCACCGCGGCATGCTCTACATTGGCCACATCATGGCCTATAAAAACCTCAATGCCATTGTCGCGAAGGCGCAGAACATTTGGACTTTCAGCCATATCCGAACCTTGAACCGTATAGCCAAGATTATGCAGAACTTCGGCAATACCGCTCATGCCAATACCGCCAATCCCGACAAAGTGAATCGGTCCAATCGTCAATGGCAATTTCATGAAAGGCACTCCAGGCTGAATCTGTAATATGTCAGACCGGCTTATGCCCCAAAGATTACGGCAAATCTAGGGTCTGGCGAGTTGAACTGTCATATCCGCAAGACGTTGGGTCGCATCAGGACGCCCCATTGCCTGTGCCGAAGCTGCCATATCTTGCAAATCCAACTTACCGCAGAGCAATTTGATCAGTTGTTCTGCCAAGGCTTGCGGCGTTAATTCACTTTGCTTTGTTACTATTGCCCCGCCTGCTTGCTGCAACACTTGCGCATTGGCAGCTTGATCGTGATCCAGCGCATAGGGATAGGGCACCAGTAGCGAGGGACGGCCCAACACAGCCAACTCCGATACGGTGGAAGCACCCGCACGGGCAATGACAAAATGAGCGTTTGTGATGCGCTCTGGCAAATCACCGTAAAAGGGAGCCAACTCGGCATTGATGCCAATGTCGGCGAGGCGCTCGCGGCATTCAGAATCATCTTCCAAGCGGACCTGCAAAGTTAGCGAAATGCGTTTACGCTCGTCTTCTGACAGCAGCGCCAAAGCATTGGGCAGCAGAGAGGAAAACACTTGTGCGCCCTGACTACCGCCAAAAACCAGCAAGTTAAATCGTTCACCCGATTGAGGCGCAACATAAAGGCGAATGGCATCCAAAACGGTTTGACGTACAGGATTTCCTGTCTCTGCATCGATAACTTTAGCCGAAATGGCTGCGCCTGGCAGGCTGCGCGCATAGCCCGTTGCAAAGCGCGCCAAAAACCTGTTGGCGCGGCCCGGCGTAGCATTGGCTTCATGCAGTAAAATAGGCACTTTTTTTAAAGCAGCGGCAACACCTGGCGGTGTCGTTGGATAGCCGCCAAAGCCAATAAAAATGGATGGTTTGATGCTGTTGATCAGCTTAATTGAGGCCCATGTGCCGCTTGCAAGGGATGCTATGGCGCGAATTGCTTTGATGGGTGATTTAACCGATGGCGTCGCAGAGCGGATTTCATGAACAGTGATATCATCAAAGCCCAATAAAAAATGTGCCGCCCTAGTATCGGTTGCTAAATGCACGTCCCAGCCACGGCGAACAAGCTCTTTGCCCAGTGCTTGCGCTGGAAACAAATGCCCGCCGGTGCCCCCAGCCGAGAGCAATGCGACTTTAGGCATGACGAACGCCAAAACTGGTGCCAAAGGCAAGTCGGTTGGCATCCAGTCGTTTGCGGGTTAACGCTAAAATCATACCCATGCCAATGGCAACGGCCAACAAGGACGAGCCACCATACGAAATGAAAGGAAGGGTCATGCCTTTGCTGGGCATAAGATGCAGATTGACCGCCATATTAATCGCAGCTTGCACGCCAAACAACGCCACCAACCCAGCTGTTGCAAGCCGGGTGAAACTGTTGTGATCATCCAGCGCGTGGAGAAAACCACGCAATACGATGAAACTAAACAAGGCCAGAATAACGATGGCAATGATGATACCATATTCCTCAGCAGCCACTGCAAAGATGAAGTCGGTATGGGAATCCGGCAGTGTATTTTTAACCGTTCCCTCACCCGGACCCTGCCCAAACCAGCCACCGCGCTGGAAAGACTGCAGTGCTGTATCTACCTGAAAAGTATCGCCAGATTCTGGGTTGAGAAACCGGTCAATCCGCCCGCGAACATGGGGTATCAGGCTATAGGCAGTAACAATGCCAGCGACGCTAAGGCCTGCAAGGCCAACGATAACCAACCACGACATACCAGCAAGAAAAAACAGACCGCCCCAAACCATAGCAATCAGCATGGTCTGGCCGAAATCTGGTTGCAGAATAAGCAGGCCGCATACGATGGCCAATAACCCTATGGCCATGGCATGGCCCGGCACATCCTTGCGCCGCGAGCCTTCCGAGAAAAGCCAAGCACARATAACWACAAAGCCAGGYTTYACGAATTCAGATGGTTGAATGGAGAAACCGGCAATAGAAATCCAGCGMCGYGCACCTTTTGCCTCAAATCCGGCCACCAGCGTACCAATCATCAAGATAATGCCACCTGCCAGCAATARAAGTGCCAAACGCCTGATCTGGCGCTCATTCAAAAACGAAACACCAATCAACAATATCAATGCGGGGATAGCGAATAGGATATGACGCTTCACAAAGTGATAGCTGTCATCAATATGCAATCTGTCGGCAATTGGCGGACTGGCCGCAAGTGACAGCACAATGCCTGCAATGATCAAAGCTATAACAGCGGTCAGTGTGTAGCGGTCAACAGTCCACCACCAATTGGCAAATCGGCCTTTATCTGCGCGGCTCAGTTTCATGATTTGCTCCTAATTTKCTYAGATCAGGGCCCAAYTCCTCAACTGCGGCACGAAAAGCTTCTCCGCGCAGTTCAAAATTTGGAAACTGATCAAAACTGGCACAGGCAGGCGACAGCAATATTGTCACATCACGCCCGGAACCCGCTTCAACATCCATTTTCGCGTCCATTGCAGCGGCAAAAACCGCATTTTGCAATGTCCCGCTCAAATCATAGGGCACTGATCCTTCCAGAGTGTTAGCAAAATCCTCTTTTGCTTCACCAATCAGATAAGCTTTTGCGATTTTTGGAAAGAGATGTCTTAAGCTTTCGATACCGCCCTCTTTTGGGCGYCCACCCGCAATCCAGTAAATACGATCAAAGCTGTGCAGGGCATGCTCCGCCGCTTCGGCATTGGTAGCTTTGCTATCATTGACAAAACGCACSCCRCCCTTCTCCAGCATGATCTCCATGCGATGYGCYAGGCCCGGGAAAGATWTCARYCCAGMTGCGATTTCTTGTGGGTTTAGTCCARCCAAACGRCAMGCCGCAATGGCACATGCAGCGTTCTGACCATTATGCGAACCGCGTAGACTATCTGCCTGCTTTAGATCGAACAATAACTGTTCATCGCCCTGACTTTTTTCAAACAAAGCGCCATCGCGATAAAGTATTTCCGCTTCATTGCCTTCAACCACGCTAACCCGCGCGAGGCCTTTTCGGCTTATCTGAACATCCTTGGCAATTTTAGCGCAGTAGTCATCATCGACACCAACAACAGCATCGCTTGCCCCATAAATAAGTTGCGCTTTGATAGCGGCGTAATTTTCCAGTGTTCCATGGCGGTCGAGGTGGTCGGGGGAAATATTCAGCAACACCCCAACTGACGGGTTTAGGCTTGGTGCCAAATCAATCTGGTAACTTGAGCATTCCACAACAAATATCTGGTCATTGCTAGGCGGCTCTAGGGATAGGATCGCGGTGCCTATGTTGCCACCAAGCTGAATGGATTTTCCAGCCTGTTTCAAAATATGCGCAATCAGCGCTGTTGTGGTGGACTTTCCGTTGGTGCCGGTAATGGCAATAAAGGCGCTTTGAGGTGCGATGGCAGTTCGTTCACGGCAGAAAAGTTCAATGTCTCCAATGATCTCAACACCGCAGGATTTCGCCAGCTCAACACTCCAATGAGGTTTGGGGTGGGTTAGCGGAACACCGGGAGCAAGGGCCAATGCGTTGATCGCAGCGAAATCTATCTGACGAAAATCCTGTGCGACAAAACCTTTGGCAGATGCAGCTTCAACACTTGCTGGATTATCATCCCATACGATGACATCCGCGCCACCTGCTTTCAGCGCAGCAGCGGTTGGCAAGCCTGACCCGCCAAGTCCAAAGACGGCCACGGACTTTCCGGCAAAAGTGGATACCGGGATCATAGATTATCTCAGTTTGAGAGTAGAAAGGCCAATCAGGGCCAACACAACGGAAATGATCCAGAACCGGATAACCACCTGAGGTTCTGTCCAACCCAGTTGTTCAAAATGATGGTGGATGGGTGCCATACGAAACACGCGCTTTCCGGTCAGCTTGAAAGATGTCACCTGGATTATTACCGACAGTGCTTCCAACACAAACAAACCGCCAATAATGGCCAACACAATCTCATGTTTCGTGGCCACAGCAATAGCGCCAATCATGCCGCCCAGAGCCAATGAGCCGGTATCACCCATGAAAATAGCTGCGGGCGGTGCATTGAACCACAAAAACCCAAGACCTGCACCGATAAGAGCACCGCACAATACGGCAAGCTCACCCGAACCATCAACAAAATGGATCTGCAAATAATCGGCAAACACCACGTTCCCGGACAAATAAGCGATAATCCCGAAACTGCCTGCTGCGATCATAACTGGCACGATGGCAAGGCCATCCAAGCCATCCGTCAGATTAACGGCATTGCCTGCCCCGGCGATGACGCAGATGGAGAATGGAATAAAGAACCAGCCCAGATTCCACACCAGATCCTTGAAGAACGGGAAGGTCAAAGAGCTGGAAAAGGGAGATTCACCAAACACCATAACGGCATAGGCAGCTGTGCCTGCGATAATGGCTTCCAGCACGAGACGGGCTTTACCGGAAAACCCTTTGTGGCTGGCTTTGGTGACTTTGAGATAGTCATCATAAAAACCAATCGCACCAAAGGAAATGGTCACCAACAATACAATCCAGACATAGGGATTGCTCAGATTGGCCCATAACATCGTGCTGACCAACAAGGCCAACAAGATCATCAGGCCGCCCATGGTGGGGGTGCCCTGTTTTGCCAGATGGGTAACCGGACCATCTTCGCGTATCGGCTGGCCTTTACCCTGGCGCTGACGCAGCCATTTGATGATCAATGGGCCGAGCAACAAGACCATAACCATAGCGGTCACCATGGCCCCACCGGTTCTCACTGTGATATAGCGAAATACATTGAAAATGGGCAAAACATCGGAGGTTTGGCTTAGAAAATACAACATGGAAAGATCTATKAGTCTTTGGTTACCGCAACATCATCTGCTGCTGGCTGGAAATGGATTGTCTTAAGTGTATTGACGATGCCACTCATGGACATGCCAAGTGAGCCCTTGACCATGACGACATCTTTACTTTGAATTTCATTCAAAAGAGGCGCCATCAATTCAGATGACGAGAGGGAATAGTGTGCTTTTTGGGAAGCTGCAAGCTTTTCCCACAGGTGCGACATCATTGTACCGCATAAAAATACACGATCTATGTTGGCCTGTTCAATCGCATCAATCAACGCGCTATGATGTGCAGGTCCTTCATCGCCAAGYTCAAGCATATCGCCCAAAACAAGYAACCTTCGRCCTTCAGTTGGTATTGTRCTCAACAGGCCAATAGATGCTTTCATACTGGCAGGGTTGGCATTGTAGCTTTCATCGAGCAACGTATAGCTACCAGATTGYAGGCTAAGTTGGATGCTGGCACCGCGTCCATCGAGCAATTTGTACCCGGCAAGTGCTGCWGAAACCTTTTGCAGATCAGCKCCCTGATCTTTGGCRGCGAGCAGAACGGCCATTGCGTTTTCTGCAAGATACCGTCCGCTGGTTGGCATCGAGAATGTAATATTCTCGCCTTGTACCTTAGCTTGTATTTGGCAGCCATTTTCAACAAGAGTGAATTTTGCAAGCTGGCAATCAGCACCCTTTTTATTGCCAAAACTCAGCACTGTACCAGCCCATGCCTTTTCAGCCTGTTCTTTGAGGTAATCAAAAAACTCATTGTCACGGTTGAGAATGACGGTACCGCCGGGCTCTAAACCCATGAATATCTCAGCTTTTGCGGTGGCAATACCTGCCACATTATCAAAGGCTTCAAGGTGCACTGGCGCAATAGTGGTGACAATTGCACAGTGGGGGCGAACCATTTTCACCAAGGGTTCGATTTCACCGGGATGGTTCATGCCGATTTCAAAAATGCCGTATTCGGCATTGGCGGGCATGCGAGCCAACGTCAATGGTACACCCCAGTGATTGTTGAAGCTTTTGACCGATGCATGAACCCGGCCACAGTTGCGAAGGCCAATCGCCAGCATTTCCTTGGTACTTGTTTTGCCAACACTGCCAGTTACCGCAAAAATGCGCGCATTGGTGCGTTCCCGCGCGGCAATACCCAACGTACCTAGCGCTTCCAAGACATTTTTGACGACGAGCATTGGCCCGTTTGCGCGCCCCAAGGCAGGCAATTTATCTTCACTGACAACAGCAAGGACAGCGCCAGCACGAAACGCTTTGCTTACATAATCGTGGCCATCAAAGCGGTCGCCCTTAATGGCAAAAAACAAATCACCAGGCTGGGTTGTGCGACTGTCTATGGATATGCCGAAAACACCACTTGGCATGCCAACAGTTGGGCGCCCATTCAATGCAGCCTCCAGCTCAGCATAGGTCCAAAGAGGCTCGGCTCCCGGTTTCACTTTAATCGGGGTGCTGGGTTTTGGGCCAGATTTCTTGGCAATCAATGCTTTGGAAATTTCTTCGTGGTCCGAGAAAGGATGAACTTCGTTGCCAATGATTTGGCCTTGTTCATGCCCTTTGCCGGCAACAACAACCAAATCATCCGGGCCCATAATCGACAAGGCGCGCTCAATCGCGCTGCGCCGGTCACCAATTTCTATGGCCTTGGGAGTGGCTTCCAATATGGCTTTGCGCACAAGGGTTGGATCTTCATGACGCGGATTATCATCTGTCACGATGATGACATCTGCCAAATGCTCAGCTATTGCCCCCAATAGAGGGCGCTTTCCCTTATCCCGATCACCGCCAGCGCCAAAAACAACTATCAGCAACCTCTTGGTATAGGGGCGCAAAGCCAGCAGCGTTGATTCCAAWGCYTCRGGYTTATGGGCAAARTCGACAAAAACCTGCCCMGGAACACCYTGCATTGGTACAGCCTCAAGACGCCCAGGAACGCCTTTCAGTTTTTCCAGCGCAGGCAACACAGTAAGCGGGTCYAAWTTGCTGGCAATCGCCAAGCCTGCCGCGGTTAAAGCATTATCAACCTGAAAAGCGCCTGGAAGCGGCAATTGAATTTTCTGTCGTAGGCCAAAGAAGCTCAGTTCCAAATTTTGAACCAGTCGTCCTGCATTGTTAGCAAGTGAACGTTCTATGATTTTAATATCTTCGCCAAGTTTCAAGACACGCAATTTTGCAGCTTCTGCAACTTCGCCGGCTTTCACACCCCATGGTGCATCCTGATTTATGATGAACGGAACACCCTTGGGTAAAAGTTCGGTCATCAATCGCGCTTTGGCGGCAAAATACTCTTCTTCTGTGGCGTGATAGTCCATGTGATCACGGCCAAGATTGGTAAAGGCACCAGCGCTTAAACGCACGCCATCCAACCGGTGTTGGTCCAATCCGTGGCTGGATGCCTCCAGAGCCACATGAGTTACGCCATCRCGCACCAGCTTATCAAGGGTTTGATGCAGAGATACCGGGTCTGGTGTGGTCAGTCCGCCATATTTAACCTGACCGTCTACGACAACACCYARTGTGCCAATCGTGGCGGCTTTCAAGCCWGCGTTTTTAAATATTTGAGCCGTGAAATCAGCAACGGATGTTTTGCCAGCCGTGCCGGTAATGGCAACTATTGTGCCTGGTTGGCGTGGATAAAACCGGGCAGCCAGCAATGCCAGCGCACGCCTTGGATTTGCCGAACGAATAATCGGAAAATCCTTTGGTAGTTCGTGCTCAAGCTGCGCTTCTGTATCAAGGATTATGGCAACGGCACCGGCCTCAAGCGCAGCTCCGACAAAACTAGCCCCATCAATATGAGTGCCAGAAATGGCGACAAACAAATTTCCACGCTGAACCTTACGGCTATCCGCTGCAATGCCGGTAATCCGGTATGCAGATTGCTCAGCCGTCAAGTCCGCGGTGATCAGATCATTCACGTCAAACGCTTCAAGAGCCAATAAATCGCCTAAACGCATCATTTCGTGTTCATTCCCACTCAATACAAAACTGGGGCCAGTGCTTTGGCCGATCCGTTTCTTTATCGACTATGCAGTCGATATACTCAGTTAGTCTACCAATGCCAATATACTTAGGKCTACTTCACATCATAATTTGGAATACCAAGGACAATATCACTTTCCATGCGCGGCACGACGCCCAACATTGGCGCAGATCGCTTAACAATGGCCGCCAAAGTCGGCGCTGCATTTCTAGCAGCCGTAGCTCCCATGCCCTTTTTCTCCGGTTTTGGCTCATCGACAACGACAAGCACAAGGTATTTAGGGTCATCCATGGGAAATGCGGCCAAAAAGGAGTTGAAGCGCACWGAYGATGAATATCTTCCGTTGATAACTTTTTCWGCCGTGCCCGTTTTGCCGCCCAAACGATAGCCCGGTACTGCGGCGCGTCGACCAGACCCCTTAAGCACATTCAAGCGCATAAGATAGCGCATCTGATCACTGGTGCTTTGCGAAACTACACGTGTTGCCAATTGATCGGCTTCAGCCTCTGTACGCGGAAAAAAMGTTGTTGGAATAAGTTTGCCACCATTTACCAATGCAGAGGCTGCAGCGGCAGTTTGCAAAGGTGAWACAGAAATRCCGTGGCCAAACGAAATAGTTGTCGCGCTAATCTGGCTCCATTTYTTGGGTGATTGCGGATYAGCWGATTCTGGTAATTCMGTCCTCAAACGGTCCAGYAARCCAATGCGACCYARAAATTCYTTATGCCGGGTTATMCCAACCTTYTGWGCCATTCTCGCWGTSCCAATATTYGAYGAATAAATATAGACCTCRGGAACGCTCAATATCCGGCGTTTGCCGTGAAAATCRTTGATRGTATAGCGCGMAATYCGAATGGGCTTGCGTGCATCAAAACTATCGCGAATGGAAACCWTACCSGAATCCAGCGCCATTGCCGTGGTGAACGTCTTGAAAATGGAACCCATTTCATAGACGCCMGCACTGGCWCGGTTCATGCGTTTTTTCTCAAGMGCCTGAGCCGGTATATTRGGATCATARTCGGGCTGCGATGACATSGCGATAACTTCGCCGGTTTTSACATCCATCACGATGCCAATGGCAGCGATTGCRTCGTAACGCTCAAKCGCTTTGACCAATTCATCMCGCACCACATGCTGGACCCGCAARTCTAGAGACAGTTTAACCGGCTCCAGATTRCGYTCCATYTGCAAYCCAAGCTTCTGCAGCTCTCCAAGCCCTTGGYYATCGATGTATTTTTCTATGCCAGCGATGCCTTGATTATCAACATTGGCATGGCCCAAAATGTGTGAAGCTGTGTTCTTGCCGGGGTAAAAACGACGATTTTCTGTGATAAAGCGGATACCAGGCAGCCCCATGCGATGGATTATCTTTTGTTGCTCATGCGTGATTTCGCGCTTTAGCCACATAAACCCACGATCACTGGCAAGACGCTTGCGTATTTTATCACTGCCAAGCTCTGGGAATACTTTTGACAACTCATCCGCAACTTCCGCTGCATCCAATATGCGGCGCGGCTCTGCAACCAGTGAATAAGCTTTCACATCGGTCGCCAAAACCTCGCCRTTACGATCYAGCARGTCYGGRCGGGCAGCATAAATATTGGAATTRCCATAGGGRTTGCCTTTGTAAGGCTCGCCGAACATGGCAATGCCSAGCARTCGCACSCCAATGACRAGRTACACYAGTGMGAAAACCGCAATCGCCATAAACARGCGCATTCTGGTTGCATCAACCGTACGGTTTTGAGCAGAAGAAGCCTCGGCCCGACGCTTAAAAAYCGAGGTCAAYGGCATCATAGATTTCCGAAGCCCTAGCAAAACACCTTTTTCACGCGCGGCATCATATGCATCTGACAAGGCCATATTAGCGGACCTCCTGGTTGATCAGATCAGTAAGGCTGGGTTCGCTTTTAAGATTGATGAGCGTTGCAACGTCATCGCCTTGGTACCTGCGGAAAAACGGCTTGCGCGGYGGCATTAYCAAAGCCAATGAYGATTTTTCTGGGATATTTTCGGCCATTRCGACCTGATGCGCGTTGATCGGCTGCAGCGGCAAAACGTCTGAATTGCTCTCGACCAARGCTTGYAAGCGCGAAGGTTGRTTCAGCAGGCTCCACTGAGCTTTGAGGCGAGATATATCTTCTTCCAAAAGGTCAATATCGGACAGCAAGCCATCGGCAGTATCRACGGCCATCTCGGATTGATATTTAATCTGATAKGTAAACAAGGCTCCGCCGAGCATCARCARGCAAAGAAACAGGGTCCAAACATGGCGTGACATTTACGCGTCCCTTTCTACAAATCRTCAAARCCGGGCAAGGCAGGAACGCCYAACCCGCGCATATCMAGCGCCATWGATGCRCCATCGGTGCGAATGCCAAAGCGCAGCCTGGCCGAGCGTGAACGAGGATTTTCCGCCGCTTCCGCCTCTGATGCAGACAATGCTTTGCGTGAGCGTAATTTAAAACTTGGCTCTATCTGCACTGCCGCAACGGGTATATGGCGCGAGCCACCGCTATTGGGCTCGCTGCGCGATTTAAAATAATTTTTGGCAATCCGGTCTTCCAGCGAATGAAATGATACCACCACCAAACGACCACCAGACACCAGTAAATTTTCGGCGGCGCTCATGCCTTGGGCGAACTCTTCCAACTCACGATTCACAAAAATCCGCAAAGCCTGAAAGCTTCTGGTTGCAGGATGAATGCGATCTTTTGCGCGGCGCGGAATGACACCGGTAATAGCTTCCACCAAATCTGACGTCGTCTGAAATGGCTTTTCTGCGCGGATTCTCAAAATTGCGCTGGCGATACGCCCGGCGCTGCGCTCCTCACCCAAAAATTTAAGAATATGCGCCAGCTCGCCATGAGGTAATTGATTGACGACATCGGCAGCACTCGGCCCGGAGCTACTCATACGCATATCCAGCGGCCCATCGCGCATGAACGAAAAGCCACGTTCTGCCCTGTCTAGCTGCATGGAGGACACGCCAATATCCATAACAACCCCGTCAACTTGCTCAATTCCCAAAGCCGCCAGGTGCTCAATGAGATTAGAGAAACGCCCCTCAATCAGCGTGAGCCTGTCTGGATATGTCTGCGCCAGTGCGGCACCAGCAGCAATWGCGGARGGRTCACGATCAAAGGCATAAACATGGGCTGCACCAGCTTGCAACAAAGCGGTGGTATAGCCGCCAGCACCAAAAGTGCAGTCAACAATCACCTGCCCTTCGATTGGGGCAAGGGCGGCCAAAACTTCCTCAAGCATCACCGGAATGTGCGGTTGATTGCCCTTTACAGCTTGTGGCGATTGATCTTGGATTGTTGAAGCATTCATGGCGGCAATAAGTACGATCTAAAAAACCGGCAGCGGGAACAAGACAGGAAAAAGGCAAATTCATTGCGGCATTTGCCTTTGCCCGCATACGCGAAGGTTACTTTTTGAGTTTATTCCAAGCTCATCAATAAGTAGGTAACGTTAATAATTTGTTTGTTTTTGCAATCTGCAACAGTTTTKSCTNCGCGCATCTGYGRGCGGCNAAAAAGTAATACCAGTTGGTCTGTAAGCCGGGTTTTGTATCACACGCGCGGCATAAATGCCGMACATGCGCGATGGCCATTCATCTGGGRSGCCTGTTACCAGACGCCTCGTGCAACCTACCCGAATGGCTGGTTCAGAAACAAACTGGCTCAAGACGAATCTCAAAGCCGCGCCATTCCTATTCGGTTTTGCTCCCGGTGGGGTTTACCATGCCAGGCCTGTTACCAGGGCCCGCGGTGGGCTCTTACCCCACCTTTTCACCCTTACCCTAAGCATTTGTAACAGTTATTAACAAATTACTACTTTTAGGCGGTATCTTTTCTGTGGCACTTTCCCTAAGGTCACCCTCGCCGGAAATTATCCGGCACCGTGATTCTGTGGAGCCCGGACTTTCCTCCCTGCAGAGCTTTCGCGATATACAGAGCGGCCATCCGACCAACTGGTTGCTCTGATGTGGGGGATAGACTTGGTTTGGTCAAGGAACTTCTGAAGCAAGTTGATGGCACTTCGTCAATACAACTTAAGGATGATTTTCCTTTAATACTGAATACCGTAAATATGACAGTGTATGTATTTCAAGGAATAAGTTGAAATATTCTTAAACCTGTATAGATTAACGATTTAGTAAGGTTAACGAACAACGACCTGCTAACCCGATAGATAGAACGCCATGCCCCCTTTGTTTTAAGTGGCATTGGACATTTTTAGACCAAGTGTTTTGCGGCCAACGCGCTTTGAGTTTGGCTGCTAACTTTTTTGAAAAAAGAATTTGATAATGTTTATTGACAGCTATGCATTAAAGACCATTACGTCTAAAAATCGTTCCCTTCCTCAAAAATTGAAACAAGTATTAGGGCTTCTGGCCGTTTCAGGGTTGTTTGCTACTGTTTTTCTGGGTGCTATGTCTGCCGATGTGCAGCCTGCTCAAGCCTGCCCCACAGTCAACACGTTTGTAACGACCACGCAAACTACCACCGGCAACTGTACGGTGGTAAGCACTGTCGGAGATATAAACATCCCTAGCACCTCAGCAAGCAGTGCGGGAATCGAAGCCAATGGAACTGGCGGGCAAACAATTGAGGTAGAAAATGGCGCCAGTATCACCACTAATACCTTTGGGCAACATGGCATACGTATAGCATCAAGCTCAGGCGCACCCACAAGCGTAAACGAAGTCATCGTAAACGGTCAGATAACAACAACTGGAGTTGCAACCGCCGCAAACGTCAATTTATTATACTCTGATGCTGTGTCTATAGGCTATCGAGGTGAAACTAACGTCACCGTTGGTGCAAACGGTGTAATAAATACCAGTGGCGGTTATGCACGTGGAATCAGCTATCGTGGTGTTGGTGGAAACATTACTGTACACGGAGATGTAACCAACAACGGAAGAATTACAACGGGTGGCATACAATCATCTGCCATTAGCTATCTAACTAATTTTGTACCCACCACTTCTGCGGATAGAATTGAAATAACTAATAACAGAAGTCTCGTTACCAATGGAAATGCTGCCAATAATGCTGATGGCTCCCATGGTATACTTTATAAAGAAGTATCGGCAGCGACGCCATCCTCTGGTGTTATAATTACGAATGGTAGCGCAGGCACAATTGTAGCTAATGGAACTCGTGGCCATGGGATTTACGTAATCTTAAACGCTACTACGGATGTTCATACGACCATCACCAATAGCAACGATATTACCACTAATGGCGGAGCAGGCAAAGGTATCTGGGCTTTTGACTATGTGGATGTGATAAATACAGGGCGAATAATAACGACATCAACCACTAATATTGCAGGCAGTTATGGTATTGATGTTGGAGAAAATAGCTCGATTAACAACACCGGCACCATACAGACAGCTTCAAATAAAGGCTTTGGTATGGTTGCACGTGATGGTTCTACAATGACTAACGGGACTAACGGGCTGATTTCCACTGGTGGCGTAGATGCAGATGGAATGTCTGCCCTAGCCACAACCAACGGGACGGCAAGTAATATAAATGTGTCCAACATGGCTAGGATTACAACAACAGGCCAAAATGCAAATGGCATATTGAGTCAAATTGGCAATACCATAGTGAATTCTGGATCAATTACGACATCTGGCGTGGCTGCCGATGGCATTCAGCTTGGCAGGAGTAATACTGTTACCAATAATGGTACAATCGTAACCACTGGCGCTACTTCCGCAGGGATACGAACGACCTCAGGTACAGGTGGATCTGGCACATCCACAATCCCCGCGTACGGCCAAAACACCATCTATAATTACGGCAGTATTCGTGGACCAAATGGAATTCTCTTGTTTGATTCCGCAGGGCTTGGGTCCACAGTTGAAAATTATGGAGATATTATAAGTTCACTCGGGCCAAATGGTATTGCTATTCGTTTCGGCCCTGGCTCAGCAGCCTCAAACAATGACACGTTGAAAATTGGACTAGATAACCCAGATCTCATCATTGGCGCCATGGATATGAACAATGGCGATGATCACATTATTCTTGATCGCACCAATGACACTTATGCTTGGCGCTGGACCTTTGATGATTTTGACCCCAATGCAACTATCGTAACAGTGGAGAGCGCCTGCCCAGCTACTGGAGATTGCCTGGTGATCACGCCAAAGAGTGGTCAGGTCTATTTCGTGTCTGGCGAAACTGATTTTGAGAGAACTTGCGGTAATACCACTCCATGTAATGATGCCGGTGATGAAGGTACAACGGTCTTTGTGTTCGACACCAATAAGTTCAATTATCTTTCAGATGTCTCTCTCGATATTGTAACATCAGCACATGCAGCTATTGATAGTCGCATTGAGCAAGCTTGGAAAATTCATCTGCGCAAAGAGCGTGAGCTTGAGCCTGATGAAGTTTTGGCCTTTGCTGAGCCTAAGCGCAAAATGGATTTCTGGTTTCGCCCATGGGTTGGCATGCGCCACCGCATGGAACGTGATTACTTGCCAGAAACAATACATCAGTGGGCAGGTTTTCTTGGTGGCGTAAACGTCAAATACAACGAAAATTGGCATTTTGGTGTGCTAGCGGGCCTGGCGCGTTCTTATGTTAGTGACATGTCTAATGGTCAACATGGCGATCTACAACACCAGATGATTGGTGCACAGGCGCATTACGATAATGACAAATACTTTGTTGATTACTCCATTTTATTTGGCAGATCAGAATCAAATGATTTGCAGCTTATCAAGAACAACCTTGTAAGTGGCGGCATTGAGAATGCGAGCGATTCTCCTTTGCTGAAAGGTCCTTTCCAGAGCCATTCTTTGCGGGTGGGGCGTCGTTTCCAATTACATGATGATCGCTGGGATTTGTTTCTGCGACCTTCTGTTCATGCCGTTTATGTACGCCAGACTGTTGAGGATATCGTCTACCCTGGTACAGCAAACACCTCTGTCACCATTGATGAGTTCACAACCGAGTCCATTGCAGCGCGCCTTGAAATAGCAAGTGAGCTCGTGCGCACCAATAGGCATGGTGTGTTCCATTCAGATCTACGTATGGGCCTGGCGATGCGCGGAGTGATCAGAGGTGGCGGAGCTACGGCACGAACAGTGACAGACCAAATTGTTATTGGTGCCGAGAAGGCCGGGGATTACACCTACTCCATCTATTCCGGTCTTGGTTTTGCCTGGGAAAAAAGCGAGCACTGGGTGCTTAATTTGGATGGTGAAGCGGACTATTCATTTGACCACGGTGATTTCACCGGACGTATCAGAGGCGGTGCGAACTTCCGGTTTTAAGCAGGGCTTCAAGCATGTGAACTTAATGCACAGTTAAAGTTCTGAATCAGAATCAAAGAACCCGGCTAACATGCCGGGTTCCTTGTATTTTTCACACTGTCTTTATTGCCAGCATCAACAGGTAATCTAAGCGGGCATTGCCCTAATTTCTTCACGGAAATCATCAATGCAAATGCGTTTTCCATCACGTTCTGCATACCAGTAGGTCCAACCGTTGCAGGCTTCAAAGCCTTGAACCAATGCTCCGACCTTGTGAATAGAACCTGTATGACTATCGCTGATCAGCGATCCATCCAGTCGAATGATCGCGCCATGCCTGCCCTTTGAATCGGTCAAAATATCACCAACACTGACAAAACCGCCTTCCAGCAATCGACCAAACGGAATGCGCGGTGCTGCGCGTTTGCCAACGCTCACAACAAGCGCTTCAGGTGGTAGTGGCTCTATGGCATCTATGCGGGCATTAGCCGCTGCGCGATAATCTGCATCGCGCTCAATACCCACAAAATTTCTGCCAAGGCTTTTCGCCACGGCCCCGGTTGTGCCCGTGCCAAAAAATGGATCAAGCACCACATCGCCAGGGTTGGTACTTGTCAGCAACACCCGTTGCAGCAAGGCCATTGGCTTTTGCGTTGGATGAACCTTTTGCCCCTCATCATTCTTCAGACGTTCGGAACCATTACAAATAGGAATGTGCCAATCGGATCGCATCTGCGTGCCATCGTTGAACATTTTGAGAGCTTCGTAATTAAAGGTGTAGCTCTTGTCATCTTGAGCACGCGAGGCCCAAATCATGGTTTCATGGGCGTTGGTAAACCGGCGGCCACGGAAGTTTGGCATCGGGTTTGCCTTGCGCCAAACCACATCATTGAGCATCCAGAATTTTAGATCCTGCATGATRGAGCCAACACGGAARATATTGTGATACGAGCCGATCACCCAAATAGTRCCATTGGGYTTCAGCACCCGGCGCGCGGCCAAAAGCCAYGCACGTGTAAAGGCGTCATARGCYTGGAATGASGAAAACTGRTCCCAGKCRTTRTCCACCGCATCAACCTTGCTCTGRTCRGGACGATGCAAATCGCCTTCCARYTGCAAATTATAGGGCGGATCGGCAAAGATCACATCRATWGATGCTGCGGGTAGCTTTTCCATTTCGGCGATACAATCACCRGCTAAGATGTTGTTGAGCCAAGCAGGCGAYGCTGAGATTTGTTTCTCAGCCAGAGATGACAGGCGGGCCATGTTACACAATACTCCAATGACACTTGCCGCGATTCTCTACTAACAGGGTAAAGGCCCRGTTACGGWTTATGGTTAATAATGTGTTATGARACKTRTTGGKGYCAGACTTGCCCTAAACAAGGCATGAAATGCCCATTTTAACTCACCTCAAAAGCGTTTTTTGGCRATATAGGCYAAACCAATTTGSGTAGAAAYCAGTCTCGTTCTCGCCAAGCCACAATTAGGCTGTTATAGAAAGCCTTTGTTGCGCCAGATTAGAAGACCAATGCTGAACTTTGCCCCTGTTAAAACACTCGCTCCACTCCTCCTGCTTGGCCTTGCGCTGGGTGGCTGCAATGCCATCAGCAGTCTGAACCCGCTGACAAGCAAGCCGGTTGTTGATCTGAGCCAGTATAATACTGGCGGCTCGGTCTATTGCCCCAAAGTGCAACTGCGTCAGGGCACGGAAAGTTTCAACGTTTACGAAAAAGGGTTTGATAAAGACCCTCGCCATCTGGTGCATCAGGCTCGCATTGAAAAAACCGCCCGTGAATGTTCTTTGCAAGATGGCAAGCTGGTTATGCGCATTGGCGTCAATGGCCGTGTTCTGGCAGG
>NVXB01000113.1 GCA_002746425.1 Hyphomicrobiales bacterium
ATTTGAGAAAACCAGCGGCAAGCCTGTGCCATATGAGATTGTCGATCGCCGCCCCGGTGATGTCGCCACCAGCTATGCAAACCCTGCAAAAGCCCACGATCTGCTTGGTTTTGAAGCAGAACGTGACCTCGGTGATATGTGCCGCGATGCCTGGAACTGGCAGCAGAGAAACCCGATGGGTTTTAAAAATGGCTAAGGCAGCCCGTTCAGTTTTTTAATTTGCCGACCGCATCTTCCAGTTCTGAAAAATGCGAGATGACGATATCCGGGCCCAGTTCTGTCACCGGCGTCATCGTATAGCCAAAATCGACCGCAATCACCGGTACATTTGCTGCCTTTGCCGCATCAATGTCATTGGCACTGTCGCCAACCATAATGCTGCGTGCTGGATCGGCGTTTGCCAGTTTGATGGTTTCCAGAATATGCGCTGGATGGGGCTTGTGCTGATCAAACGTGTCACCGCCGGTTATCACCGTGAACCAATCCAGCATATCTAGCTGGCCAAGCAGCTTGCGCGCCAGATGCTCCACCTTGTTGGTGCAAACACCCAACGCCCAACCTTGAGAGCGTAAGGTTTCCATACTGTCAAACAGGCCAGGAAAAGCATAGGTTTCTTGCGCAATGCGGGCTTCATAACGTTCCAGAAACACCGGAAACAGCTCATCCAACCTTTCCGATGCCACTTCACGAGATTGGGTTGAATGACCAAGCTCAATCATCGCCCGCGCACCTTGGCCGATAAAATTGCGTGCCGTTGCCAGCTCAATCGGCTCGAGACCCTCATCCACCAAAATCGTATTGAGTGTGCCGACAAGGTCTGGCGCAGTTTCAAGCAATGTGCCGTCCAAATCGAACAGCAAAAGGGAAGAGGTCATAAAAGTCTTTCAGATTGTTTCGCAGACCCAGAAAGGGCTGCGGGGAAGGAATTAAACACCAACACCTTGGCGCATTAGTGATTTTCGGATTGATGGAATGGAACCGGCTGCAAACAGCCCCAGGCCGCGCAGCATTTGCACCGGCAGCAAATCGCTAAGCAGGGAGCGGTTTAGCAAATCCACGCCATAGGTTCTGCTTTTTACGTCAAGCTGGCGGTTTTTTGCATACGCTTCGCTGAGATTGGCAATAAAATCGCCTGGATTGGCAGCAAGCGCTTCAACCATGGATTTGATATCGCGAATGCCCAAATTTAGCCCCTGCGCGCCGATGGGCGGAAAGGCATGGCCGCTTTCACCCACAAGAAACACTGGGCCAGAACCCATTTTCTTGGCAATCTGCGCATTCATCGGGAAAAACTGACGTCTTTCCAAAATTGATATTTTGCCAACAAGGTGGCTGCTCTTTTGCTCAATTTCAGCGCTCAAAGCCGCGTCATCCATCGCCATCAATTCCTGCACCTTTTCCGGCGTTTCCACCCATACAAGGCTAGAGCGGTTGCCGTGCAACGGCACAAGTGTAAACGGGCCGGTTTTGGTATGAAACTCGGTAGATACATTATTGTGAGGCCGCGAATGGCTGAATTGTGTGACAAAAGCGCATTGCGGATAAGCCCATTGCTGCAAGGCAATGCCGGATAATTCGCGGATTTTGGATGCTTTGCCATCGGCGGCCACAATCAGTTTTGCAGTCAGCACCTGACCATCTGCCAATGTGAGTTTGGGATTTTCCGATAAATCAGCATTCTCGACAATACCATCAACCAACTTAAAGCCGGGCAGACCATCAATGGCGCTTTTGATGGATTTGATGAGGATTTCGACAGGAATGTTGAGCGCAAAACAGGGAAAGCCAATTTCTTTGGCATCAAATTCAACTTCAGGCGCTCTGATAAGGCGCTCCGTGGCATCAACCATACGCATGATTTCAAGCGGCGTGGAATCTTCCATTTCTTCGGGAATAAGATCAAGAGAACGTAAGAATTCCAGCGATCCTTGCATCAAAGCGATGGTCCGGTAATCGCGCTTTTGCACGGCTGGTGCCACAAGCGTTGTTTGATATCCTGCTCGCAACAACGCCAACGCGGAAACCCACCCAACCGGCCCACCACCAACAATAATGGCGTCTGCTTTATGTGTGGCATTGCTATCTGATTGATCGGTCATTTTGCCGTAACCTTTGCTTTAAGGCTTTGTTTGGTCGCTGCATCTAAATCGCGCCAGTCGCAGCCGCGCAAGGCTGCCTCCATGGCATAAAGCGCATTGAGGCTTGCACCGGAGCCAAATCTGAACTTTAGCCGTGTGTAAGCAACAACAGCGCCCGTTTCCTTAAGTGTTTCAGCATCTGGGATATCCACCTCCGCAAGCATTCTTGCAGTGGCTGGCCCCAGATTGCGCATGGACTCAATTGGCGTGTTCATAGCTGGGATATATCTGACAATGACCATTCGGAAAAGGATTTACATGAAATCAGATAAGCATTTGGGAAATGCGGGGAGTAGGCTAAAGCTGTGTTTGTCGTGACGCATGAAATTTGGGCCTAATAGATGAACACTACAGAACCTCAATCGCAGGCATTGCAAGCTGCAAACCAGCAGGCCCAAGATCAGCAAGCCGGTGGCAAAAAGGCAGTTTGGTGCATAAGAGGCCTGTTTTTTTTCGAATCTGCCTTGCTGACGAATTTGTTTCCAAGGTTTCCAGATATCAAAACTGCCCTCAACCTTGACCATGCAGAGCTTGGTTTGGGTTTGCTCGGCCTATCCATTGGCACCCTGATTTCGCTACTGTTTGCTGGCGGCGTGGTGGAACGTATCGGCACCCGCAAAGCCTCGCTCATCGGCATTGTGCTGGTTTCTGTTGGCATGATCATTCCGCCGCTGGCATTTTCCATGGGCAGTCTGTTTGTCTCTCTTCTATTCGTTGGGTTGGCGCTGGCCTTTGTCGAAATCGGCATGAATGTTGACGCTGATCGCACCGAAAAGTGGATCAAACGCCCCATTATGAGTTCGTGCCATGGGTTTTGGAGCTTGGGCGCTTTGGCGGGCACAGGTTCTGGCGCGTTAGCCGCTGGGTTTGGTCTCACACCGTTTGAGCAAATGCTGATTTTCTCGCCAGTCTTCGGTTCTTTGGCGCTTTTCCTCATCTTTTTGCGCCCAGCCATCCAAACACCACCGCCATCGGGCGATAAAAACCCCGCTTTTGCCCTGCCAACCAAAATGATGCTGGGTCTGTGCATTTTCCCGGTTGGTATGCAAATGACCGAAGGCGCCGCCTTTGATTGGAGCGGCATTTACATGCGCGAGATTGTTAATGGCACGGCGACACATATTGGCGCTGCCTATTTTGCCTTTACACTTTCCATGGCATTGGCGCGCTTTGTTGGTGATCGGTTGCGAACGGCGATTGGACCCATAAGACTGGGCCAGCTCTCCTCCATCATTGGCATTGCGGGCGTCGTTATTCTCGGTATATCCACAACACCCGAGCTGGCCATTGTTGGCTGGGCCTTGGTGGGCCTTGGCGTTGCGGCGGCTTTCCCGCTTTCCATTACGGCGGCGGCAGAGTTTGGCGGACGCCCGGCAGCAGTCAATGTTGCCAGCGTGTTTTTGATAGCTTTCAGCGCTTTTCTCATTGGTCCGCCATTGATCGGATTTGCCTCAAATCTGATCGGATTGAAGCTTGGTCTGATGACTTTGCTACCCTTTTGCGTAATCGGCCTTATATTGGCTCCTGAGCTAGGACGAAAACACAGTTAGGAATTCCCATGACCAAAGCCATAGTCATTCGCGAAAACGGCGGGCCAGAAGTACTTAAGTTCGAAGAGGTAAAAGTTGCTGATCCGGGCGCAGGAGAGGTTCTGATTCGCCACACGGCTATTGGGCTTAATTTCATTGATGTGTACTTCCGCTCCGGCCTCTATCCATCACCCACCGGCTTGCCGTTCATCCCCGGCAATGAGGGCGCAGGTATCGTCGAGGCCGTTGGCGAAGGGGTAACCCACGTTAAAGAAGGCGACCGTGTTGCCTATGTCGGGCCTCTTGGTGCCTACGCTGAGGCGCGCATTGTTCCCGCCGATAGATTGGTCATTATACCAGACGATATTTCAGACAAAACCGCCGCCGCGATGATGCTGAAAGGCATGACGGTTCAATATCTGCTGCGCCGCACGTTTCGCGTTGTTGAGGGCAACACGATATTATTCCACGCTGCAAGTGGCGGTGTTGGTTTGATTGCCTGTCAGTGGGCAAAAGCATTGGGCGCAACGGTTATCGGCACTGTTGGGTCTGATGAAAAGGCTGAGCTGGCCCGTGCCCACGGCGCGCATCATGTCATCAATTATCGCACCGAAGATTTTGTTGAAAGAGTTAAAGAAATCACCTGCGGCAAGGGCGTTGATGTGGTGTATGATTCTGTAGGGCAGGACACCTATCCCGGTTCACTCGATTGCTTGAAACCACTGGGTATGTGGGTGTTGTTTGGGCAATCATCTGGCCCAGTTACCAATTTTAATCTGGCTGATTTGGCGCAAAAGGGTTCATTGTTCGCCACGCGCCCCACAATTTTCAATTACATTGCTGCGCGCTCCGATTTGGAGGAAACAGCCAGTGATTTGTTCAATATTGTAGCATCTGGTCAGGTGAAAATACCGGTCAATCAAGAGTTTCATTTGTCCGAGGCCAGCAAGGCCCATGAGGCGCTTGAAGGTCGTAAAACTACCGGTGCAAGTGTGCTGACACTTTAAAACTATCGCATATTACCCCTTCCAAAGCTCAAATTGCCTGATACATTGCCAAACACAATAATGGTGAAAACAGAGCGACGCGAAGGGGAATTATGGCTGGCTTGTCGACACATGTGCTTGATACATCCAATGGACTGCCTGCTCCGGGCTTGAAAATAGAGCTGTGGAGCGGGGATGGTAAAAACCTGCTGAACGAAGCGGTTACCAATCAGGATGGCCGCACCGATGTGCCCTTATTAAGCGCTGATGATGCATCTGACGGGTTTTATGAAATTAAGTTTTTTGCTGGGGATTATCTAACTGGGCGCGGCGAAGAAGATGCGTTTTATGACGTGATCTCGATCCGCTTCCGTTTCGATACGGGGCGGCCCCACCACCATATACCGTTGCTGCTATCGCCGTTCGGCTACTCAACCTATCGCGGGAGCTGATATGCGCCATCACATCCATTTTCATCTCAATGATCAGCCCATTCGCCTGGATGCGTTTGATCCCACCAAAACCTTGCTGGACTATATCCGTGAGGAAAAGCACCTGACCGGCACCAAAGAGGGCTGCAATGAGGGCGATTGCGGTGCTTGCACCATCGCGCTTGGGTCGTTTGAGAATGAAAAAATGGTGTATCGCCCGGTCAATGCCTGCATTCAATTGCTGGGCATGATGGACGGTAAACATGTGGTGACAGTGGAGCATTTGCGCGCTCAAAACGGTGATTTGCATCCGGTTCAAAACGCAATGGTCAAACATCATGGCTCGCAATGCGGCTTTTGCACGCCGGGTATTGTCATGTCGCTTTATTGTTTGCATCAGGCAGAAGATGAACCCGCGCAGCGTGAAACGGTCAACACCTGGCTTGCCGGAAACCTTTGTCGTTGTACCGGCTATCGCCCCATTGTGGATGCAGCGATGGAAAGCTGTTTTGGAACGCCAACTGATACCAAAAGCCCAAATCTGCTCGAGGATAATATTTCTGCGCTGGTTGGGGATGACGAGCAGTTTTTTGCGACCCCAGCAACGCTGCAAGACGCCTTGAAAATATATGCAGATCACCCCGATGCGACGCCAGTCTCCGGTGCAACCGATGTCGGGCTATGGGTGACCAAACGCCTGAGTAAATTGCCAAAGATATTGTTTCTTGGCCGTATTGCGGAACTCATGACGATTGAAGATTCTGCGTCAGAGCTGGTGTTGGGAGCAGGCGTTAGTTTTGAGGCCTCTTTGCCGTATCTGGCAGCGATAGATGTCGATATCGCAAGCCTGATCAAACGTATCGGCTCGCGGCAGGTGCGCGCCAGTGGCACCATTGGTGGTAATATAGCCAACGGTTCGCCCATCGGGGATTCCCCACCAATGCTGATTGCGCTTGGTGCGAATGTAGAACTGCAAAGCCAGTCCGAAACGCGCCAGATGCCGCTGGAAGAGTTTTTCATTGAATATGGCAAGCAAAACCGCCGTATGGGCGAGCTGATCACCAAAATAATCATCCCCAAACCAGCGGCCAATGAGCATATTCGCTGCGCTAAAATTTCAAAACGGTTTGATCAGGATATTTCGGCGGTTATGGCCGGTTTTAAAATCACGCTGGATGGCAACACGATACAGGCAGCTCGCATCGCCTATGGCGGTATGGCCGGTACGCCGATGCAAGCTGCAAAAGTTGAAGCAGCTTTGATCGGCGCGGATATCACCAACGAATCCAGTTGGTCCGCAGCAATTGATCTGCTGAGCGATGATTTTGCCCCGATGAGCGATATGCGCGCCAGCGCTGAGTACCGTATGCAGGTGGCGAAAAACTGCCTGCGCCGTGCCTTGCTGGAAATTGGGGGCGCATCGAGCCAAAACACCCGTGTTACCGGCTTGCGTGAAACCGGATTGGAGGCTGCCCAATGAAGCCTCAGGGTCATAAATTCACTGTTGCCCGTCAGGCCTTGCCGCATGACAGCGCTGCCAACCATGTGGCTGGAACCGCCCGCTATCTGGATGATTTGCCCGAGCCTGCAGGCACACTCCAAGTGGTGCCTGGGTGCGCAAGCATCGCTGCTGGGAAAATCACCAGCATTGATCTAACCCCGGTTCGCAATGCGCCCGGTGTTGTCGCTGTGCTGACCCCCAAAGACATTCCCGGTCATAATGATACCAGCCCCATTGGCGCAGGTGATGATCCGGTTTTTACTGACAAAAAGGTCACATTCTTCGGTCAGGCCCTGTTTGCAGTCATTGCGGAAACTCGGCTGGCCGCCCGCAAAGCTGCAAAGCTTGCCAAGGTTGAGTATGAGCCGAGCGCCAAACCTTTGATATCGGTTGCCGATGCGCTGGTCGCCAACAGCGAAGTGTTTGACGGCTATGAGTTCCGCCGCGGCGAGCCGCAGGACAGTATTGAGAAAGCTGACAACATTCTGAGTTCCACGCTTGAAATTGGCGGGCAGGAACATTTCTATCTGGAGGGTCAGATTGCGCTGGCCATTCCGGGTGAAAATGGCGACATGATGGTCCATTCATCCACCCAGCACCCCACCGAAGTGCAGCACATTGTATCTCATGTACTGGATGTGCCTTTGCACGCGGTGACGGTTGCAACCCGGCGCATGGGCGGCGGCTTTGGCGGCAAGGAAAGTCAAGCATCTCAATGGGGCGCGATTGCCGCCATTGCGGCCCATAACACACAGCGCCCGTGCAAAATTCGGCTCGATCGCGACGATGACATGATCATGACTGGCAAACGCCATGATTGCATCGTGACCTATGAAGCCGGTTATTCAGATAGCGGCAAACTCAATGCAGTTGAGGTGTCATTTGCGGCACGCTGCGGCCATTCAGCCGATTTATCGCTGGGTGTGAACGACCGCACCATGTTCCACGCCGACAATGCTTATTTTTATCCAGATGTGCGCATTTTCTCTCGTCGATTGAAAACCAACACTGTGTCAAACACCGCCTTTCGCGGCTTTGGTGGCCCGCAAGGCTTGCTATTTGCCGAGCGGATGATGGATGACATTGCCATTGAAACTGGCCGCGATCCGCTGGATGTGCGTATGGAGAATTTTTACGGCATTGGGCAAGATAACGTCACGCCTTATGGCATGGAAGTTCCCGATAATATTTTGGCAGAGCTTGTCGGTCAGCTGGAAAAAACCAGCAATTACCGCGCTCGCAAAACCGCTATTGATGCCTTTAACGCCCAAAGCCCATATCTCAAAAAGGGCATCGCGCTCACGCCGGTAAAATTTGGCATTTCATTCACGCTGATGCATCTCAATCAGGCGGGCGCGCTGGTGCATGTCTATACAGATGGTTCAGTCTATCTCAACCATGCCGGTACAGAAATGGGGCAGGGACTCAACACCAAAGTTGCCCAGGTGGTGGCCGAGGAGTTTGGCATTCCGCTCTCATCAGTCAAGATATCCGCTACCACGACGGACAAAGTGCCCAATACAGGTCCAACAGCTGCTTCTGCCGGGTCTGATCTCAATGGTATGGCGGCCAAAAACGCTACGGATCAAATCCGCGAGCGCATGGTCGCGTTTCTTGAAACGCAGTTCGATGCCAAAGATGTACCGGTAATCTTCGCAAACGGCATGGCCACCATCGGCCAGCACAGTATGAGTTTTGCGGATTTGGCGCAGCAAATGTATCTCAACCGCATTTCACTTTCCGCCACTGGTTTCTACAGCACGCCTCATATCAGCTGGAACCGCGATGAGGCAAAGGGCACGCCGTTCTTCTATTTTGCCTATGGCGCGGCATGCTCTGAGGTGCTCATCGACACATTCACTGGTGAGCTAAAAGTAACCGCCGTAGATATCCTCCACGATGTCGGCAAATCGCTTAATCCAGCCATTGATATCGGCCAGATTGAGGGTGGATTTGTGCAAGGTATGGGCTGGCTGACAACAGAAGAACTGGTTTGGGATGATCAGGGCAGGCTGCGTACCCATGCGCCATCTACCTACAAAATACCCTGTGCATCCGATGTGCCGGAGCATTTTACCACCTCATTGTTTGAGAGTGATGGCAACGTGCAAGATGTGATTTATCGCTCCAAGGCTGTTGGCGAGCCACCCTTGATGCTTGCTTGCTCGGTGTTCAGCGCCATTTATCACGCCATTGCTGGTATGAAACCGGGCAAAAGGCCTGTGCTTAGTGCGCCCGCCACGCCAGAATCGATCCTAAACGCTATTGCCTCTTTGGAGGACAATTAGCCGCAATGAACCTATGGCAGCCGCTCGAATCTGTCCTCGAAACAGAAGAAAGCGCCGTATTGGTGCTTATTCAGCGGGCAGACGGCTCTGTTCCGCGCGGACCCGGCGCAGGGCTTGTTGTGCTTAAAGACGGTTCTTTTCATGGCACAATTGGCGGTGGCTCGTTGGAGTGGCAAGCCCTGCAACATGCTGCCCTGGCCCTGAAAAACGGCAAGCAATTTGATGAATTGGATATTCCTCTTGGCCCCGGCATTGGCCAGTGTTGTGGCGGGTTCGTTTCGCTAAGTTTTGAGCTATGGCGGCCCAATCGCAAGAGCGAAGCGAGCGCTCTGGCTAAGGCTGAGGCCAAAGGGCAGTTTCACACACGCAGTGCGCGCGCCACAAATGGCCGTGTTCAAAGACTGATAAGCRACAAGGGCAACGAGCAATTTGGTACAGACCTRATCCCGGTTGCGATGTTTGGTGCCGGGCATGTYGGCAAAGCYATCATGWTGTCRCTGKCGCTCATTCCGGTACGGCTGACYTGGGTAGATACGCGCGCTGAGCAATTCCCCRGCAAAGCGCCGGCAAATGTATCCATGCACTGCCCGGATGACGCGGTTACGATATTGGCGGATTTAAASCCATCAAGTGCGATACTAATCCTCACTCACAGCCATGCTCAGGATCTTGAAATACTACGGGCGGCATTGAAAAGTGGCTTCCCGTTTGTCGGTCTTATAGGTAGTAATACGAAGAGAAAACGATTCGAGTCACAACTTGTGATGTCTGGYAYGGAAAAACCACTCGCCACATCATTCACTTGTCCAATAGGACTAGATGAAATTGCAGGAAAGGAGCCTGCRATTATCGCGGCGTCCGTAACTGCGCAAATATTGGTTGAAATGAACGGTAATACCCAGAATTAGCTTGTCATTTAGATTACATACATTCAGATAAATACAACAAATTGGAGGTTTTACTTTTGGGTGAAACATCAAAAATTGTATCGCCGCTTTTACAGGTGACTGGAGTTGTCAAACGATTTGGATCGTTGGTAGCAAATGACGGTATTAACCTCACGATTGAACGCGGGGAGATTCACGCTCTATTGGGCGAGAATGGCGCGGGCAAATCCACATTGGTTAAAATGCTTTATGGCAGCCTGAGGCCGGATGAGGGCAGCCTTGTCTGGAAGGGCACAACAACTGAGATTAAAAACCCTGCCATGGCCCGGCAAATGGGCGTTGGCATGGTGTTTCAGCATTTTTCGCTGTTTGAAGCGCTGAGTGTTGAAGAGAACATTGTTTTAGCTCTGCCGCCTGAAGCCAGCAAAAACATCACTGACAAAATCCGTTCCGTTTCAGCGGAATATGGCTTGCCGCTTGATCCGCATGCGACAGTGGCAGATTTATCTGTTGGAGAGCGCCAGCGTGTAGAAATTGTGCGCTGCCTTCTGCAAGAGCCGGACCTGATCATTCTGGATGAGCCAACATCCGTGCTCACCCCGCAAGAAGCCGATGAGCTGTTTTTGGTGCTGGAGAAGCTCGCCAGTGAGGGCAAGAGCATCCTCTATATCAGCCATCGCTTGGATGAGGTTAAGCGCCTTTGCCATCGCGCCACCATCTTGCGTCATGGCAAATTGATTTCGCAATGCGATCCACGGCAGGAAACCGCCAAATCTCTGGCCGCTATGATGGTTGGCACCCATGTCGCCGATGTAACCCGCAGCGCGCAAACAGATCAGAATTTTCCGGTTCGGCTAGAACTTACCAATGTC
>NVXB01000114.1 GCA_002746425.1 Hyphomicrobiales bacterium
AGCACGTTGGACAGAATGGGAATGGTGTTACGCCGCTCGACGACCCGGTGCACATGGCCGAGAGATTTGAGAAGGTGCGAGCGTTCCAGGGTGATTTTCATGGTCGTAAACCGGCTATCCAATTAATGCAAAAATACAAATTCAAATTTTTTAGACGATTAAGACCCTCGCTTTGGGCAAGGGCCTTAATGAACTCTAAATTTGGCTTGTAAGTGCAAAAAGTGCAAGTGGAAAAGCCAAATAGGCCTTATTCTTCAACCAATCGGCGCAGCAATTCAATTTCCTGCCCCAATTTCTTGTCGCTTGCCAACAAGTTTTCAATTTTACGCACCGCGTGCAGCACTGTTGTGTGATCGCGGTTGCCAAAGCGGCGGCCAATTTCAGGGAGGGAACGCGGGGTCACATTTTTTGCAAGATACATCGCAATCTGGCGTGGCAGCACAATAGTGCGGGTGCGCCGGGCCGACAGCATATCTGCGCGCGACACATTGTAATGCTGAGACACCACTTTTTGGATATCTTCAATGCGCACTTTTCGTGGTTCGCGGCGGCCAATCAAATCGGCCAAAGCCTGCTCGGCAAAAGCAATGGTCACAGGYTCGCGGCTGGTTTGAGCRTGGCACACAAGGCGGTTCAGCGCGCCRTCCAGATCACGGCCATTGGTGYTGATCAAATTGGCRACATAATCCAGCACCATTTCCGGGATGATGATATCGGGATGCGCCTTGGCAATRCCCCGGCAGCGCAGCGCCAGCATTTCGCGGCGCAGGGTAATGTCAGGWGCACCAATTTGCACYGCTGCACCGCCCTGCAAGCGGGAGCGAACRCGYTCTTCCAAAGCATCCAGCTCAGAGGCMGGGCGATCTGCCGCYACCACAACCTGCTTGCCGCCATCRATCAGCGCATTGAGCATGTGGCARAACTCTTGCTGAATGGCTTTGCCRGTCAARAATTGCATRTCATCGATCAACAGCAGATCGATTGAGCGYAGCTGYTCTTTGAATTGCAGAGCTTTTTCGGAGCGCAGGGCATGGACAAAATTGGCCATGAAACGCTCGGCYGTCAGATAAACMACGGTGCGCCCACCRGCCAATTTGGCCTGGGTCGCAACAGCCTGCAACAAATGGGTTTTGCCAAGGCCAACACTGCCATGCAGATAAAGCGGGTTAAACAGCACTGGTGCATCAGGGGCCGCCAGAGCAATGGAGCGGGCAGCTTCATAGGCCACGCGGTTGGCATCGCCAGAACAAAAACTATCAAAGGAGAAGCGGCGATCCAGCGAACTACCCATCGCCTGATTTGTCGCGCTGGCATAACCCTTACCACGGCTTTGTGCATTTGAGCCTGAGTTTGAGCCGGGTATAAATGGCTCAACACCCTTGGAGCGCATACCAACGCCGGAACCGGCATTGTTACGCATATCAGCCAAGCGGCGGGCTGGTGCAGATTTAACCGAGCGTGGATCAGATGACGCGCCAGCATGTTGCTCATTGTTCTGCATCTTGCTGGGTTTAGCACGCAGGGCACCGCGCACCCGGATATCGAGCCGCAAAACGGTGCCAATTTCATCTTCCCAACAATTGATCAGATTTTGCTTGAAGTGCGACATAATCCAATTGCGTAAAAATCTGGTTGCAGCAGACAGCGTGACAACACCGCCAGAAATGCTTTCCAGCTCCAAACGCAAGAACCAGGATGAATAAATGTCCTCACCCAAATCAGCGCGCAATCGGCGGGAGATGCGTTGCCAGATTTCCTGTTGACCATCTATCTGATCGTCCATCTGGCTTTCCTTCTGGTTATCTTGGGCGGCAATAAACTCTTGTGGCGCATTGGTGTTTGCAAGCGGAGCATTGGAAGGCTGTGAGGAGGGTAGTGTCATTATGCAAAAGTCCGCCATTATCTGCGTGCCGCTTCCGGCACAATTATTTCCAAGGCCTGTTTTACGTATCAGGCAATTTCTTTGATGGGGCGTTGCGCATACATAAAGAACGCTTGTCCGGTAAAACACTGCCCAGCCCGGTTAGGCCAGCAAAATCCGGTTTAGGCCTGTAAGAGGTCTGAAAACAGCCCCATACAACAACCCAAGCAGCTACTCTTTATGTGGTCCAGCGCCCCCTGTCTCACACACTCACTTCTGCGAAAAAACGTGCTCGCAGATACACATACAAACTATGAAACTCTGATTGCCCCCCAAGGGCCTGCTCAGATGCCTCGTCCTAAACGTTACAACCCGCGATCAGCCCTGCCGCCAGGGCATATGGGCTGCTTTCCAGCCATTGACCAATCCACGGTGCCCATCCTCATTAGGAGAGCCTTCAAACCCGCCCGAAATGTTGAAACAATTCGGATAACCTGCCAGGGTCATGGCAATCGCTGCCGCCCGGCTGCGCACGCCGGAGCGGCACAAAAAATACAAAGCTGGTGCATCGCCCGGTTGCGGTTGATCACTGCGCCGCAGAACATCACTTCCCGCCTGTTTGGAAAAATCAGTGTTGATATCCATCAGCGGAAATTTCTGCCATTGGCAAAACACCAATTGCGCTTCTTCAATCGCCGGTACGCCGACAAAATTCCATTCAGGCTGGGTGCGCACATCAACAATGATTGCGCCTTGAATAAGAGCCTCATGTGCCTGTTGCGGGCTGACATCGCCTGCATAGCCATTGGCCGCGATGTTTTGTGCAATTATCTGTGCCGCGCTATTGCTATCGCCCGCACCTTGTTCATTGCCATCCGTCATGTTCATGCCCCAGCATTCATAAATTGATCTGCACTAAAACGTCTCATCAACAATTGGCATTTCTAATGCTAGCTCGATGCCAACCCAGTGCTAGCCAGATGCCAGTAACGAAACTCAAACCATCATCAACACACATCATCCCTCACTCAAGAAACCACAAAGACTAGTTGCTGTTAGCTACAGATAGCTGCGCAATTTATTCTTCTAGATGGAACAGACATATCAATATCGTTCACATAAAAAGGATTAAACCCTTATCTACGTGCTGAAACGCCTGTTACATTACTAAAGTTTTACTCTTGAGAAGCTTTGAAAGCGTGTTCCACAGCCGCCGTTGATGAGGATAAGATACACGGCTTTTTAACCACCGCAAGCTGAGTCGGCGAAGATTCTTTTTTCGATTCGGGCAAAAATTCTCGATTCATTTCCCGCTCGCACCACGGGTCAATTGGTAAGGCTTTGCGACTCAAGGTTTTTTATGTCAATCCTGTCAAAAGGCTTGCAAAAGACTCTCGTTAAAAAAATATTTTTTGCCGTGTGGCTTGACAGTATTGCAAACCAAAAAACCCTAATATATTTCGATAAGAGACTGAAATATATACACAAAATATTTACCTTATGGTAACCGAGAGAGATTCTGTGTGACTCTTCAACAGCTTAGAGAAAATGGGCTAGAGGACTAGTGGTTCACCCTCAATAAGACAGCCTTGTGACATTTAACAAGGCACAAAAAACCCGGCATTTGCCGGGTTAAGAATTTCGTCTATTTCTCTCGTGAAAAACAGCTTGTGGTGCACGATAGTGCATTTTGAAGCATGTTTATCTTTTTGCCAGCTAATCAAATAATACCCGCAAACATTTATAGCTCGCTAGTATTGTTTTGACGTCAGCCAAGAATATTTGGCGCTGTGCAATCAATCCAAACCAGCTCCCTTATATACAAACCCCAAAAAGGTTTGCGAAAACGGAGCTTGCGGTTTGGGAGTGTCGACTTAAGCAGAAAGAGATTTTACGCGAGCAGCCAAACGGGAGATTTTCCGTGAAGCGGTGTTTTTGTGCATGATGCCTTTGGCAGCAGCACGCATTAATTCTGGCTGAACAGCTTTCAGCGCTTCAGCAGCAGGAGCTTGATCGCCAGCAGCGATGGCTTCTTCAACCTGGCGCAGACGTGTGCGAACCCGGCTGCGGCGTGATTTATTGACTTCGGTACGAGTCAAAATCTTGCGAGTGGCTTTTTTTGCTGAAGGTGTATTGGCCAATGTGGTAGCCCTTTTGCTGTTGGAACACAGATAGGTCTCAGATGATCTGAACCAGGCGCTCCGAAATTTGACGAATTAAAAACGGCGGTAATCGCAATTACCACCTTGTGGCGCGGGTTATATGCCCAAAACCCGGGTTACGTCAACGCCGTATTGCAATCGCGGCCAACCATTTGTGCTTAGCGCGCGATTCTCCTTTGCCACAAACCCCATTCAACAGCTGTCAGGAGCTGTAAAGCATGCCGTCAATGGTTTGAATAAGGCGGTTCAGGTCTTGCGGCCGCGACAGGCTGTGGTCCCCATCGGGGGTTATGCTCACCACAACATCATCCAGTGGCAACTGGCTGGCAAGTTTCAATGCATGGGCTGGCGGGACGGAATTATCTTTGCTGCCTTGCAGGATATAAACCGGGCATTGTGTGTGGATAATGGTGTTTCCAAACAAATGCTTCTTGCCATCGTCAATGAGTTTTTTGGTGATGATATAAGGCTCGTCTGAATATTCATTGGGCCGGGCAAATTGCCCCTTGGCCTGCATTTGTGTGCGCTCGGCCTCATTCATGCCTGCCCACATTAAATCCTGGGTCATATCTGTTGCGGGCGCGACCAACACCAGACCTGCCACACTGGGACGCGTGAGACTGGCAATATCAAGGCCCGCAATATCACCGGTGATATCGATGTAAGTGCTCGCCGTATCGTCTTTGGCTTTCATCACTTCATTCAGCAGCAAGGCAATCCAGCCGCCCATAGAAGAGCCGGCCAGAATAAGCCGATCGCCAAATTGGCTGGTATGCTCGACAATGGCAGCAGCCTCTTCCAGCCAGCGCGATATGGTGCCGTCGAGAAACTCACCTTTGGAGGCGCCATGGCCTGAATAATCAAAGCGCAACAATGACAGCCCGCGTATATCGGCATAAGCATCAAGCGCAGCGGCTTTTGAGCCGGTCATGTCAGATTTAAAGCCGCCCAGCCAAACCAGCCCAGTAACGCTTGGCGCTTCTTCCATGGTATCGGCTATCTCAGTTTCGGGCCTGTCAGCTTCTGGTGGCTCAACAATGTCCAAACTGTCATCCAGCGCAGGGCGATAGTAATAAGCGATGTCACGTGCTTCAGCGCCTTCGCCGACGGTCAAAAATTCAAGATCAGGTTGGTTCATACTAAAAAGTCCGATGTGAGCAGGTTTGTGTGGCCAAAAACGGCAAAGCCAAAAACGGCAAAGCTAGCCTTCCAGCGCTTTTGATGCCATAGCCAGCGACGATGAACAAGTCAGCGAATATGAACCAGGAAAGAGTGGGGTGAACACGGCTATGATGAAGGGGTACGTAGTCCTGCAAGTCGTGCCGCGCCTGGAAGCTGGCGGCGTGGAACGCACAACGGTTGATATCGCGCAGGCCATCGTCAATGACGGGGGGCGAGCGTTGGTCGTCGCCGAACCTGGCCTTTTGGTTGAGGAGCTGCAGCAAAAAGGCGGCGTGTTTTTCGCCATGGATGCCGCCAGTAAAAACCCGCTCAAAATGCTGCAAACGGCGCGGTCTTTGAAAAAAATGGTGCTGCAACAAGGGGTTAACCTCATTCATGCCCGCTCCCGCGCACCGGCCTGGCCGGCATTTTGGGCTGCGCGGGCCTGCAATATCCCGTTTGTCACCACCTATCACGGCGTGTACAGCCAAAAATCAGCGCCAAAAGCTTTGTATAATTCGGTGATGGCGCGAGGTGATCGGGTCATTGCCAACTCTCAATTTACCGCAGATCTCATTTCCGCCCGCCATCCTTTCGCACGCGAACAATTGCGGATCATCTATCGCGGTACAGATTTGGACGCGTTTCACCCCGATGCCGTTTTAGATAAACAAATCAAAGCGTTGGCGCATGATTGGCAGTTAAGTTCAGAAGATTTGAGCCGCCCTGTTATATTAAATGTGGCACGTTTGACCGGTTGGAAAGGGCAGGTTGTTTTGATCGAGGCTGTCCAAAAATTATTGAAAGCGATCTCATCTAACGCGTTGAATAAAAAACCTCTTTTGCTTTTGGCAGGTGGATCACAGGGTGACACCAGCTACGAAGATAGCCTGCGCCAGATGATCAATGAGCGCGGTTTGGCGGATGATATCAGACTGGTGGGACATTGCGCCGATGTGCCAGCCGCGCTGGCGTTGGCCAATTGCGCCGTTGTGGCATCTATTCGTCAGGAATCTTTTGGCCGCGCTGCCGTTGAGGCAGAGGCTTTTGGCGTGCCAGTTATTGTCACCGATCACGGCGCGGCGGCTGAAACGGTTTTGGGGCCACCACAAGTGGATGAGAACCAGCGCACGGGTTGGCGGGTACCGCCCGGCGATGTTGACGCATTGCAGGAGGCGCTGACGACTGTTTTATCTCTGCCTCAATTGGAATTATTAGCCATCACAAAACGCGCGCAGTGCCATGCGCGAGACAATTTTTCTCTCACCTCAATGTGTCGCGGCACGCTTGATGTCTACGCGGAACTACTTGATTGAGCTTGTAATACCGCTTTTTTGCCCATTTTGGCGCATTTTTAGGCCCCAAGCCCGCTCAGTTCTTGACTTTTTAGCAAAGTCCCGGGATTTTAGGCCAAATTCAGTAAAGTGGGTGTCTGATAAGGGATTCGCTGGCCTGGATATTTGCCAGTTGAACGCTTGCCGCTCGCAACATATATAGTGCGCGAGAGCAAGTATGATGCTTACATTTAACGAATACTAGAAATTACTCAGGAGTACATAACCATTCGCCGTCCACACAGAGCCGCCCCCGTCGCGAAAGAAGGCCCTCTCGCCAATAAAGAAATTACCTCACAAGTTGTCCAGCTGATTGATGCGCAGGGCGATAATCATGGCCCCACGCCTATTTTGCGAGCACTTGAAATGGCTGCAGATGCTGGTCTTGATCTTGTAGAAGTTGCTCCGAATTCCAAACCGCCGGTTTGCAAAATTCTGGATCACGGAAAATACAAATATCAGGCCCAGAAAAAAGCGGCTGAGGCGCGTAAAAAGCAGAAGACCGTTGAGGTCAAAGAAATCAAGATGCGTCCTAACATCGATATCCATGATTATGATGTGAAGATGAAAGCCATCAACCGTTTCTTTGAAGCCGGTGACAAGGTGAAGGTTACCATGCGCTTTCGTGGCCGTGAAATGGCTCACCAGGAACTGGGCATGAAAGTGCTGTTGCGTGTTAAAGACGAAACCCAGGAAATTGCCAAGGTTGAGTTGCCGCCCAAAATGGAAGGCCGCCAGATGACAATGGTGCTGGCCCCTGTCGGATAATTGGGCGGATAATTGGGCGGATAATTCTATCGCGTTATGACGCGGCACAGCCATAGACAGTTTTAAAGCCCGAGCATTAAAAGCTTGGGCTTTTTTGTGCCCAGAAACTGAGCGCGTTTTTACGACTGCCCTTTTTGCCTCATGTGCTGTTCAAGTCCGCGCAGGGCCATCGACAGGCTGATGGTCATAATCAGATAGAAATAGGCCACAACATTATAGGTTTCCATAAAGCGGAACGATCCGGCGGCATATAGCTTGCCCATTTGGGCAACATCCGCGACGCCGAGCACCGAGACCAGGCTGGAATCTTTGACCAACGCAATGAAATCATTGCCCAATGGTGGTAAAATAGTGCGAATGGCCTGCGGAAATATGATGAAGCGAAACCGCTGTGTGCCGGTGAGCCCAAGCGCGGTTGCAGCTTCTATCTGGCCCTTCTCAACCGATAAAATGCCGGCCCTAAAAACTTCAGATATGAAAGCGCTGTAGCCAATTGTCAGGGCAAAGATAGCGCGCCACAACAATGGAAAATCGCGCACAATGGCGGGCTCTAACCACCCGGCCCGATGCACAGGCCCCAGGATCCAGTTGAACAGGGTCACCAAGGCGGGCGCGCCAACAAAGGCGATGTAAAACAGCAAAACGATAATTGGTATACCGCGCACAAACTCCACATAGAAACGCGCGCTTTGGCGCAGCCAACGGTAGTTGGAAAGCGCAGCCAGAGCGATCAACAGGCCTGCCAGAGATGCGGCAAAAAAGGAAAACAGCGTCACGCCAATGGTAACCAGCAGCCCTTTGGAAACGGTGGCGCTGATTTGTCTGTACATATCGCTGTTGGCAATGAACAAAGCCGCTGCAATACCGAGCATAATCATGGCGATCAGCCAATAGGGAAACTCGGAGTTGCCAGCTTGTGGTGCAGGGTTCATGAAGTTATGTCAGCGCTGGTTTGGGCAAGAAAAAACCACCCTGCCCAAGTGCGAACAAAGGGGCAGAATGGCTGATATTGCATTGATTGGGGGCATCAGCCGCCTAGCTTATAGTCCACAAACCACTTTTGGTTCAACGCATCCAAAGTACCATCATCCTTCATGGACTTGATCGCAGCGTTGAAAGCAGGAACCAGCTCAGAACCCTTTGGGAAAATGAAGCCAAAATCTTCGGTGCCCAATGGGTCGCCCACCAGCTTGAACACATCCGGGCTGTTGGATACGTAGCTSGAACCCGCTGTGCCATCGGTCAGGACCAGATCGACATCACCRATGCGCAAAGCCTGCACGGCGGCACCAAAGGTCTCAAACAGTTTTATCCGCGAGTTGGTCTCATTGCCATCCARCACGTCATAAACCGTGACATAAAACGGTGTGGTTCCGGGCTGCGCGCCCGCAAGCGCGTTCTCAATTGCCGCAAAGGATGGGCCATCGCTAAACCGGGTCTCATCAGCTTTCACCAGCATGCGCATTTCGGAGCGCATATAGGCATCGGAAAAATCAACTTTTTCCTTGCGATCATCACGGATGGTGATGCCGGTCATGCCCAAATCAAACTGGCCTTCAGAAATCGCTGGAATCATCGCATCCCAGGAAACATTTTGAATAATGATGTTAAAATTTAGCCGCTTGGCCATTTCCGCCATCGCATCATATTCCCARCCAATGGCTTCATTGGTCTTGGGGTCAATGAATTGTAGCGGCGGATAGGCRTTTTCAGTCACAATGGTCACATCTTTGCCGCCCAAATCYGGCAAGTCGGCAGCRTGCGAGAGAAATGAWGTTCCCGCCAGCGCTATTCCAGCCGYARCCARAGTGATGATTGATTGCTTCAAAGTCTGCATGAATGAATTCTCCCGTTATACAGCGACAATTGTCATATACCGTGAGTTTGCAACTGCACAGTGCGTATTGCAAGGAAAACTCAACTCGCTATACTGGTGTACTCACGAGCCAGTTTTTGAGGCCTTTGATACATGACGCACGACTACCAGACTGTGACAAACGGAATAATTGTCACGGTGGTTCCCAGATTCATGGAACARCAAAGTGATCCTGATTCAGGTCACTATGTTTGGTCATATTCTGTCGAAATCGTCAATAATGGTGAAGATATTGTYCARYTRGAATCGCGTTTTTGGTCGATCATAGACGCYACTGGATACAAGCAAACCGTTGARGGATCAGGGGTTGTGGGCGAACAGCCCGTTTTAAAYCCCGGTGATTCCTATTCTTATGTCAGCGGCTGTCCGCTGGGAACATCCAGCGGCATGATGGCCGGCCATTTCATCATGCGCAGCACTTCAAACCATACTTTTAAGGCTCAAATCCCGGCGTTCTCTCTCGATAGTCCCTATGAAAAAGCCGTGTTCAATTAATTTTGTAGTTTGAACGTTAATACTCTTTGAAATTGCATTTGCCGGCATTTCAAATGAAGTTTCTATAGCTTTTACACAGCAAGCTAGCTTGGTTTTATGGAAATTTCGGGCGCGGACGTGGCGGAGGCGGCAGTTTGATCTTCTTACCGACAGACTTATTCAGCCGTTTCAGCAATGCTAAAGTCGGCCAGGCATCAGCGGGCTGACCAAGTCCCAATTGCATGTCGCGCACAGCGGCCCTTGTGCCAGCGCCAATAATGCCGTCAATTTTACCCACATCATAGCCGCGCTCTTGCAACAGAGTTTGCAGCTCTTTGGCCTGATCCAGCGACAAAATGGCGGGCGGATTGCCGCGCCTCAGCTTTGCCGCGCCATTAATGCGCATCGCCAGATAGGCAGCACTGGTCGTGTAGACCAGCGATTTGTTCCATTCTAAAAAGACATGGAAATTGGGATAACTCAGAAAAGCAGGGCCTTTGCGGCCCATGGGCAAAATCAGCGAGGCCGGTAGGTTTTTACCTGCCAGCGCAGCACCGCCGCGGGTTTTAATGCCAAGCGCAGCCCATTGGGATGTTGGTTTTGTTGTATGAATGCCAGCTTCTTCCCATGGCATCTCATCAGGAACAACGACTTCTTCGATCCAGGGCTGGCCGCGACGCCAACCAAGGTAGCGCAAAAATTTGCCGCCAGTGGCCAACACATCATCCGTTGTCTTCAACAGATCGACCCGGCCATCGCGGTTGAAGTCCACACCATTGAGCAAATAGTCCGATGG
>NVXB01000010.1 GCA_002746425.1 Hyphomicrobiales bacterium
GATTTCACTTAGTTTCCACGATGATAATGTGTTTCGTTTCGACAAGGACGGTCAGCGCGTTAGAGGGTAATTGTATCTGCGAGTAGAATGTGAGTTGCAGGGCGCATGTAGCTGTTTAGGCACCAAACAAACATAGCTATTACGCGAACTTAAATTCATCATCCGGCTGTTCCTGAAAGGGCGAGTGTATCTTGTAAAAACACCCATGGTTGTATGCGCAAAGGGTCGATTTCCTTGACATTTTGCAGTAAAACTACTAGTGGTTGCTGCTGCTGGGGGTGCCTCATGAAGTTGAAATTTGGTATTGTTTTCGCTTGTATTGCCTTGTTGATGAGTTTTGGATCGTCCCACGCGGTTGATTGCAAAAAGAACTCGGTTCAGACAAACCGCGACGTTGGTATGTATATTTCCGATTTCGCTGTATCGTTGGGTCAGTCGTCATGCCCCACCGATAGGCTGGACACAAACAACCCCATCATTGCTTTAGGGGCCAGGGTGCAATTCTGGTTTCGACTTCAGGGTAGTTCTGCCTATTTGCAAACTGGTGTTTCCCGTCAGCCATTTGATGTGCGCTTCTTCAAAAAAGCGGGTAATACGCGTGTTTTCTTTGACGTCATCGAAGTGGCTGCCATAAACCCGCAGCGCGTGGCCTCCGAAATTGCAGCGAATAAGGGCCGGTTTGATTGGCGGATATATGTTCGGAAAAGAGTGTTTTTTACACCAGGCACCTACGTGCTTATGGTTTCGCAAGGCAATAAGAACATCTGCTTTGAGCAACAAAACGGCCAGTTGGCATGTGAACAAGAATTTAAAGTAGCATCATGAGTATCGCAGCCGATACGGATGCTGGCAGTGTTAATGTTGGCGATATGCCTGCCGGGCATACAAAAAATAATATTTCAATTGCGTATCAGGCCACTGTTGAACTGGTGTCGTTTCTCTCTTCCGAGGGGATGCTGCCTGATGCCATTGCCACCACTGAGTTTTTTGATATTTTGGAGAAGGCGCGACAGGAAACGCTGACCCCGCAGGAAGAGTACGTTTTTTGGAATGGCTACTCGCAATTGGCAAAACACGCACAGCCCACACAGGTAGATGCTCTTCAGTTCCGAAATTATATTCTTGGCCGTAAGCCCATTCAGAAGGCCACGGAAGAGCGCTATCGTCGCAACCTGAAGTCCATGACAAGAATCAGGGTCTATAGTCTGATAAGCTTTGGATTGACGCTGCTTTTTCTAACCTATCTTTCTCTGTCTGGCGGTTATATGGCCAACAACGACAGGCTTGCGCGCGAGTATAGGCTTATTGCTTCAGGTATCTATAATGGAACGCGGGTTGAGGGGCTGCAAGAAGCCGGTTTTCGTAACATTCTCCAAGAGGATAATGTGGGTGGATCGGAAGATGATGAAGGTGGGTCTGGCGGCGTGAATAGCTTCGCCGAGAACGATGGTTTCGTGACACGAACGCAGGAAAACGCGTTTTTCAAAACACAGCGTTTAACAGCTCTTAGCGAAATCGTCAGCCTGATTGAGCACAACACCAATGCCTTGCGCTATCTGCAATTTAGCTTTGATAATACTGCGGATTTAGAGAACTCAACCCGCAGATCAAATCGGTTTTCTGTGAAGGACTTGCGTGTTGAATCCCTTCAAAAGTCAATTAACCGTCTGCTTTCTTCTTATTTCCTGCCCGTGTTCACATCTTTGCTTGGTGTCACCGTCTATATTTTGCGCAGAACCAGCACGAATATTAACTCTGGCCAGTACCGACTGTATGAATCGGGCACCTATTCGTACCGCATAACTCTGGGTATCGTTGGCGGGATTGTTATCAGTTGGTTCTCAACCACTGAAGCATCTGGAATCTCATCATCAATTACGCCTGCGGCATTGGCATTTGTTGTCGGCTATTCCATTGAAGTTTTATACAATGTACTGGATTCTATTGTGAAAGCACTCGGTGCATCTGAAGCCAGATCWWKCWANAKSTKWGKARATAWCTNGCWTNRGCNGRRRAGNKWRTGGCGGAGAGACAGGGATTCGAACCCTGGGTATGCTTGCGCACACAACGGTTTTCGAGACCGCCCCGTTCGACCACTCCGGCATCTCTCCATTTGGCCCGTTGATAAAATATCATGAGGCGCGGCGGAACATACACACGGGGTATTAGCAGCACAAGGGGGTTATTGGCGGTATAAGTGGGTTTTTGTTGCGTTGTGAACCCTTCATCATTGACATTGTGRCGCAAATGCAGTCCAAAGGCGCTGTTGAGCGGTCCAAATGCTATTTGGGCTGCTTTTTCGCGCTGGAATGGCATCCAATGCGCCCGTTAGAGGCGTTGCCAAATCAGGTACAATCAAGCAGGCGCTTYTAGCGCTGACTGNAAAAAAGTTGCTCGGTCCATAACAATGGATACGGACAGTATGGACATGGAGAAAAAAATGTTCGCAGTCATCAAAACAGGTGGAAAGCAATATCGCGTTTCYGCCGATGATGAAATTACAATCGAGCGTCTTACCGGCGAAGCTGGTGACACACTTGAGTTTAACGAAGTTCTGATGATTGGTGGTGCTGAAGCACCRTTGATTGGAACGCCAATTGTTGACGGTGCATCCGTTGCTGCYGAAATCGTGCGTCAGGCACGCGGCGACAGAATCATCATCTTCAAGAAGCGCCGTCGTCAGAATTCTCGTCGTCGCAACGGTCATCGCCAGGACCTGACAGTGATCAAAATCACTGACATTCTGATCGATGGCAAAGCTGCACCAAAGAAAGCCAAAAAGGCTGCTCCTAAAGACGAGCCGAAAAAAGCAGAAGCTTCCGCTGACGCTGCTCCGGCCGCCTTGTTTGATGCGCCCGCTGGTGAGCCCGATGATCTGAAAAAGATCTCTGGTGTTGGTCCGGTTTTGGAAAAGAAGCTGAACGCTCTGGGTATTACCAAATACGCACAGGTTGCTGCCTTCTCCGCTGATGACATTGGACGTGTTGACGATGCACTGTCGTTTAAAGGTCGCATTGATCGGGATAACTGGGTTGAGCAAGCCGCAACGCTTGCCGCCGACAGCGACGCCTGATAGAAGCACATTAACTTACGATTTAAGGACCTATAACCATGGCACATAAAAAAGCAGGCGGTTCATCACGCAACGGTCGCGATTCCGCGGGACGTCGTCTTGGCGTGAAGAAATTCGGCGGCGAAGCTGTGATTCCAGGCAATATTATTCTGCGTCAGCGCGGCACCAAGTGGCATCCTGGCACTGGCGTTGGCATTGGCAAAGATCAYACAATTTTTGCCAAAGAAATGGGCAACGTCAAGTTTCAAGCCAAGGCCAATGGCCGAACTTACGTATCCGTGCTTCCGATGATGGAAGCAGCAGAGTAGCCGGAAACTCTTTAAACCCACCGGCGTCTCATTGACCCGGTGGATTTATATGATCCGAAATTTGAAAGGGGAGATGGGACACCATCTCCCTTTTTTCTTTTTCGGGGCAGGACAATGAGTGACGAATTTGGAAGTGACGATAGTTTAGAATTGAGYACGCCAGAGCAGGGCGAAACCATGGGCGATGCGGCAAGCATTTGTTGCACGCCTGTCTTGATTTCTGTCGCTGGGAGCCGATTGCATCTGCGCGCGCCCAAGCCATCTGACGCTGAATGCCTGGTGAAGCTGGCCAATAATTTTGAGGTGGCCTCRCAAACATCCAATATGCCGCATCCCTATGGGGAGACTGAGGCGCTGGATTGGATTGCCAATTCACGCCAAAAGCAMGCGGATCGCCGCTCTTTTATCATTCARTTGYTGCCCCCTCAATTGCTRCCTGGTGACAAAACATCCAAAAACCCAAGCTCTARCGAGGGCGAGRTTATTGGCGCTTGTCGCTTTGGCAAGCCRCATGAGGGCTATGAGGGTTTTGAAATAGGCTATTGGCTCGGTCARCCCTWTTGGGGGCAGGGCCATGCMGCWGATGCATGCCATGCGCTGATCGACCATATTTTCAACACAACAAATGCCCAATCGATCTGGGTTTCCTGCCGGGTGACGAATTTGCGCTCACGCCGTGTCATCGAAAAGTGTGGTTTCCAGTTTAGGGAATCGGGCATGTCGCATTCGGTTGCGCTGGGCGGGATGTCTCCGGTCGAGCGTTTCGTGCTGGATCGGCAGATATGGGAAAGTTTGAAAGCATGGGGCAGAGCAGATGYATAATGCACACATACCTGATCACACAGCGTCCGCGATAGATACGGGCCATGTGGATATCACGACAGATCGATTGCGCTTGCAGCCCTTAAAGCACGAGCACAAGGAAGCTGCTGTTGCCTTGCTGGCAGAAAAGGACATCGCAAAATGTCTGGCCAATATGCCCAGTCCTTATAGTGAAGCTGATTTTGATGAGTTTATYCAAATTGTGCACGCTGAAGACAATAAGGATTTGGTGYTGGCCATCACCAATTGGCAAGACGGTGCCTTTTTGGGCGTTGTCAGCCTGCAGGCAACCCAWTCKCCYGATGTGGTTGARCTGGGCTATTGGCTTGGCAAACCCTATTGGGGCATTGGCATCATGAAAGAGGCAACAATGGCCCTGATTGACCAGCATTTTGCTGTCAGYGAGAAGAGCATGATACGTGCCGGTTACTTTACCGACAATCCTGCCTCGGGCAATGTGCTAAGGTTTCTYGGGTTCCGTGATATCAATGAGCAAAAGGTCTACAGTCTTGCACGCAAGATGGAAGTAGATCATAGAGACATGGAGCTTACCCGTGAGGCGTATTTGGGCACGGAACAAAAGCCGGATGCGGGCCGCCAGAGAGATTTGGCACGCTCGACATCCTATTCGATGAATTATTAGRAACWMCYAGGGATTGATTGGGTTTGGACRTGGTTCGGGCCCCAATCACCGTATGARTGAAGTTGGCAGYACATGAAATTTCTTGATCAAGCKCGCGTTTATATTCGYTCCGGCAATGGCGGCGCGGGCTGTACMTCGTTTCGGCGCGAAAAATACATCCAGTTCGGCGGACCCGATGGCGGCGATGGCGGCAAGGGTGGCAGTGTRTGGGCCGAATGTGTTGATGGCCTCAACACTTTGATCGATTATCGCTTTCAACAGCATTTTCGGGCGCAAACTGGTGTGCACGGCATGGGCCGAAACCGCACCGGCGCGATGGGCAATGATGTGGTGATGAAGGTGCCTGTGGGCACGCAGGTGCTGGAAGATGATAATGAAACCATCATCGCTGATTTGACAGAAATTGGGCAGCGTTTGCTTGTTGCCAAGGGCGGCAATGGCGGCTTTGGCAATGCGCGCTTTAAAACCTCGACCAACCAATCTCCGCAGCGGGCAAACCCTGGCGAGCTGGGCATTGAAAAATCCGTATGGCTGCGCCTGAAACTGATTGCGGATGCKGGCCTGGTTGGCTTACCCAATGCCGGTAAATCTAGCTTTTTGGCCAGCGTGACATCTGCGCGGCCTAAAATTGCCGATTACCCTTTTACCACCATTCACCCTAACCTTGGTGTTGTGCGCCAGGATGCGCGCGAATGTGTGTTGGCGGATATTCCCGGTTTGATTGAGGGCGCGCATGAGGGCGCRGGTATTGGCGACCGCTTTTTGGGCCATATTGARCGCTGCCGGTTGCTGTTGCATATGGTGGATGGCATYAGCGAAACYGTGGGCCAGGATTACAAAACCGTGCTTGCTGAGCTGCATGCCTATGGTTCTGGTTTGGGTGACAAGACSACGATTGTTGTTCTCAACAAGATGGATGCTTTAACCGATGAGGAATTGACCTCACGCATGCAAGAGCTTGAGGAGGCCGCCGGTGGGCGTCCTGTCATGGCCATGTCTGGCGCAACGGGCGATGGTGTTGAAGCGGTTATGCGGGCGCTGTTTGATGTGCTGGAAAGTTCTAAAAAAGCMGAAGCTGCGTCCAAAGAAGCACCYGCCAGCTGGAGCCCGCTGGGTTANGGCCTGGCTGTTGCTATCATGTCTTCAAAGCAGCTTTCATCCTATTCRCGGATTGTCGTAAAAGTTGGCTCTGCCCTTTTGGTGGAGGCAGAAAACGGGCTGTTGCGCCGTGAATGGCTGGCATCGCTTGTGGCAGATTTGGCCGCGCTAAAGCGCGCTGGCGCGGATTTGTTGGTGGTGTCATCGGGCGCGATTGCGCTGGGGCGTTGTGTTTTAAAACTGCCACGTGGCGCACTAAAACTTGAAGAAAGCCAGGCGGCGGCATCAGTTGGGCAAATTGAGTTGGGCCGGGCATGGAGCGAAGCGTTTGCTGTCCATGATATTCAAGCCGGGCAGATTTTACTGACCTTGAGTGACACTGAAGAACGTCGGCGTTATCTCAATGCACGCTCTACGCTGGCAACGCTGTTCCGGCTGGGCGCTGTGCCTATTATCAACGAAAAYGAYACKGTCGCGACYTCYGAAATTCGCTAYGGCGATAATGACAGGCTGGCGGCACGGGTGTCATCCATGGCCAGTGCTGATTGCCTTGTGCTGCTGTCAGATATTGATGGGCTGTACACCGCGCCACCGGCTGATAATGCTGATGCCAAACATATTGCATTGGTTGAGACCATCACGCCGCAAATCGAGGCSATGGCAGGCAGYGCCGGGTCTGAATTATCGCGCGGCGGCATGCGYACCAAAATTGAAGCGGCGAAAATCGCCACAGGTGCAGGCGCAGAAATGGTTATTGCCTCGGGCAAAACCCTCAATCCTTTGAGCGCRATTGAYARKGGYGCYCKCTGCACCTGGTTTTCCGCCAGCACAAGCCCGCAAGCCGCGCGCAAAAAATGGATTGCAGGTAATCTGGAACCCAAAGGTACCATCACCATTGATGGCGGCGCGGAAAAAGCGCTTAAATCGGGCAAAAGCCTGTTGCCAGCTGGCGTGAGCGCGGTTTCTGGCGTTTTTGAGCGCGGCGATTGCGTTTGGATTGCAAACCAGCACGGCCATAAGCTGGCCCGTGGTTTAATCGGCTATGACAGCGCGGATGCCGATAAGCTTAAAGGCTTTCGCAGTCAGGACATTATGAAGCGGGTGGGTTATGCTGGCCGTGAAACCATGGTTCATCGCGATAATCTTGCCATGCTAAACAAGGGCAAATGATATGAGTACAGAAGAAATCATGCTTGCCATTGGCGCAGAAGCCAAAAAGGCCGGGCAGATACTTGCCCGCGCACACCGCGCGCAAAAAGACAAGGCACTGCTGGAAGCGGCACGCCTGCTGCGAGAACGCACGGCTGATATTCTGGAAGCCAACAAAATTGATGTTGCGGCGATGGAAGCCAAAGAAGCCAGCGCTTCTTTTATTGATCGTCTCAAGCTGGATGGCGAGCGCATTGAAGGCATTGCCCAAGGCCTTGAAGCCATCGCAGAATTGCCAGACCCTGTTGGCGGTGTGATCGCGCATTGGGAGCGGCCCAATGGCCTGAAAATCTCGCGCGTGCGCACGCCTTTGGGGGTGATTGGTGTCATCTTTGAAAGCAGGCCCAATGTGACGGCAGATGCTGGCGCGCTGTGCCTGAAATCCGGCAATGCATCGATCTTGCGCGGCGGCAGTGACAGTTTTAATTCATCCAGTCTCATTCATAAATGCCTTGAGGGCGGGTTGGTTGCGGCAGGCTTGCCCAAAACGGCCATTCAACTGGTGCCAACCACAGATCGCGCCGCCGTTGGTGCCATGCTGGGTGGGCTGAATGGTGCCATTAATGTCATCGTGCCACGGGGCGGTAAAAGCCTTGTTGCGCGCGTGGAGGCCGAGGCGCGCGTGCCTGTATTCGCGCACCTTGAGGGCCTGTGCCACATGATCATCGATAAATCGGCTGATCTGGCTATGGCGCGCAAAGTGGTTGTGAACGCAAAAATGCGGCGCACTGGCATTTGCGGCTCGCTGGAAACTCTTTTGGTCGATCGGACCGTTGCGGATACACATTTGTTGCCCATTTTGGAAGACTTGCGCGATGCGGGTTGTGAAATTCGCGGTGATGCGGGCGTCAAAACCCTTGCGCCTTGGGTGGAGGATGCCACCGAAGAAGATTGGCGAACTGAGTATCTCGACAGTATTTTATCGGTGCGCATTGTCGATGATTTGGATGCGGCTTTGCAGCATATCGAGGATTATTCCTCCAACCATACCGAAGCCATTATTGCTGATGATGCAGCGGCGGCGGAGCGCTTCTTCAACGAAGTGGACAGCGCGATTTTGCTGCATAATGCCTCGACACAATTTGCTGATGGCGGCGAGTTTGGCATGGGCGCAGAGATTGGCATTGCCACTGGCAAAATGCATGCGCGCGGCCCGGTTGGGCTGGAGCAATTGACGAGTTTTAACTACCGTGTGCGTGGCACCGGTCAGGCGCGGCCTTAGGGGCCGAATTAGCTTTGCGCGATTGGACCAAAATTCCACCAGCACTGCCGGGGCAGCGCATTGGACTTCTGGGCGGGACCTTTAACCCCGCCCATGATGGCCATCGCCATATATCGTTGATGGCGCTGCGGCGGCTTGAGCTGGACCGTATCTGGTGGATGGTAACGCCGGGAAATCCGCTGAAAAGCAACGGCGATCTGCCACCATTGGCGCAGCGTGCTAGTGTTGCCGAGCGTTTGGCCGATCATCCCTCAATTACCGTCACCGGTCTTGAAGCTGGCATTAAAACGCGGTTTACCTACGATACGCTTGCCACCCTGGTGCAGCGTTTTCCGGCAACCCGTTTTGTGTGGTTGATGGGCGCGGATAATCTGGCGCAATTTCATCGCTGGCAGGGCTGGCGCGATATCGCTGAGTTGATGCCGATTGCGGTTGTGGACCGGCCAGGATCGTCTCTGGCCACTCAATCAAGCGTGGCGGCCCAGACCTTGGCGCGTTACCGCATTCGTGAAGAAGATTCCGCGATCCTACCATCGCTGCGGGCACCGGCATGGACCTTTCTGCACGGCCCTTTGTCTCACACGTCTTCGACGGCAATACGCGCGCGCCGCGCTCATTTGGGCAAACCAGACCTCGGTTGACCTTGATGGAACTAAACATTTGCTGATGAAATGTTTAGTGCTTCAAATTTCCTAAACTCCATATTTTCTGTATATTTTCAGCTGTTTTTTGCGATTTGTATTGCGTTGCAGCATGTTTTTTGCGTTGATTTGTTTAGTAAATGCTGTGTTACTAAACAAAATACTAAACAATCCACGTTCAGTGGAGAYTTTCTCGCAAGAGATCAAACGCCCTTTYGGGCAAACGCTGTAACTGGAAACCWGCCCTTCGCGCCGGTTTCATATTGGGAGGAATATTATGCAGCAAATACTCTCTAAACTTGTCAAAACRTCACGGCTTGGCAAGGCAACTTTGGGGCTGGCATCCGCCGCTCTGATATCCGGTGGTTTGAGCACTGCCGCGCAGGCAGATGATTTGACATTGTGCTGGGCGGCATGGGATCCGGCCAATGCGYTGGTTGARYTGTCCAAGGAATTTGAAGCAGAATCCGGTATYGAAATGGGTTTTGAGTTCGTTCCATGGCCCAAYTTYGCCGATCGTATYCTCAATGAATTGAACGCTGGCGGCAAGCTTTGCGATCTTYTGATTGGTGACAGTCAGTGGCTCGGTGGTTCCGCTGAAAACGGCTATTATGTCAAGCTCAATGACTTCTTCGATAAGGAAGGCATTTCCATGGATGACTTCGCAGCCGCTGCTGTGAATGCTTATTCGACATGGCCAAAAGGTACGCCAAACTATTGGGCGCTTCCTGCAATGGGCGATGCCAATGGTTGGTTCTATCGCAAGGATTGGTTCGCCCGCGAAGATTTGCGTGCTGAGTTCCAGAGCAAACATGGCCGCGARCTKGCYGCRCCAAAAACATGGGATGAGYTGAAGCAGGTTGCTGAGTTCTTCCAGAAACGCGAGATTGATGGCAAAACCGTTTACGGYGCTGCGATCTTCACCGAGCGTGCCTCTGAAGGCATCACCATGGGCGCGACATCTGCGATGTATGCCTATGGCTTYAAATACGAAAACACACCGGGCAAATACGACATGGAAGGTGCTGTAAACTCACCTGAAGCTGTTGCCGGTCTGGAAGCCTATAAAGCTCTGTACAAGTGCTGCACACCTCCAGGTTACACCGATGCCTATATGGGCGAGGGCCTTGATGCGTTCAAATCYGGTCAGGTTGCCATGGCGATGAACTGGTTTGCGTTCTTCCCTGGTCTTGCCAAGGATGARAATGTTGGCGGCGACAAAATCGGCTTYTTCGTCAATCCRGCGCAAAATGTTGCAGCTTCCACACTTGGYGGCCAAGGCATTTCCGTTATTGCCAAYACCGAYAATATGGACGGCGCTCTGGCGTATATCAAATGGTTYGCCAAGCCTGAAACCCAGAAAAAGTGGTGGGCACTTGGCGGTTACGCTGTGCACAACGCCGTGTTGCAGGATCCATCCTTTGTGGACTCCCAGCCCTTTGCTGCGGATTTCCTGACTGCGATGAACCAGGTGCAGGATTTCTGGCAGGAGCCTTCCTACGCGATCCTGTTGCAGGACATGCAAAAACGCCTCCACGATTATATCATCGCGGATAAAGGCACGGCTCAGGAAGCTCTTGATCTGTTGATCGAAGATTGGACTGAAGCTTTTGAAGATGATGGCAAACTCTAAGCCAATCACTTAACATCAGCTCCGGCGATACACGCCGGAGCCACCTCCTTTATTCTTCCATTCAGGCTCTAAAATCAGGTGTATTATTGTGAGTGACAAGTCCTCTACAGTGCTGGACAAGGCCGCAGATAAAGCCGCGCGTGCCACACCACCTGGTATGGCCAAAAAATTGCGCGGGTTCTCTGATCGTACCATTGCCTGGCTGTTCATCTCGCCAACCATTATTTTGTTGTTGGCCATCAATATTTTCCCGTTGATCTGGGCCGTTAAACTGTCCTTTACCAACTATCGGGCAAATCGGCCCAATGCCGAGGTCAAAGACGTTGGTCTGCGAAATTACGAGCGCGTTCTGGGTGATACAGACATATGGCTGGCCATGCAGGCGACCGCCCATTTCGTGTTCTGGACCATTGTTTTGCAAACGCTGATTGGCTTCTCACTGGCCTATCTGATTGATCGCAAATTCCGTGGCCATGCTTTTTGGACCACCATTATTCTCATCCCAATGATGTTGTCCCCAGCCGTTGTCGGCAATTTCTGGCGCTTTTTGTACCAGCCGCAGATCGGCCTGTTCAACTATATCATTTCATTCTTCACCGGCATTGAGCCATCCTCCTTCGATATGCTGGGCTCTGTGTCTTTGGCACCATGGGCGATCATCATCGTCGATACCTGGATGTGGACGCCTTATGTGATGCTGATTTGCCTTGCCGGGCTGCGCTCCATTCCAAATTATATCTATGAAGCTGCCGAGGTGGATCGTGCCTCTGCATGGCGCCAGTTCTGGTCCATCACGCTACCGATGGCGTTGCCTTTTATCATGCTGGCCGTGCTGTTTAGGGGCATTGAAAACTTCAAAATGTTCGACATGGTGGTGCTGCTGACGGGAGGCGGGCCGGGGTCAATTACCGAAGTGGCCTCCATCACTCTCAAACGAGAAGCCTTTGAGAGTTGGCGAACGGGACGCTCATCTGCCTTTGCCATTGTGTTGTTTGTCGCCGTGTTTGGCCTTGCCAACATTTATGTCAAAGCCCTCAATAAGGTGAAACAGCGATGAGCCAGGATACAGCCTTTTCCGTCGCCGAGCCGAGTAAAACGTCCAAACGCGTTGCCGGTACATTGGTCATTCTCTACGCGCTGATTACGATGATCCCGCTGTTTTGGATTGTTTTGACCAGCATAAAGTCACCGCCTGATTCCATCAGCTACCCTCCCAAGGTGACCTTTCAGCCAACGCTGGAGGGGTATTGCAACCTCTTCACCACGCGCTCGCGTCAGACCAAAGAGTATATTGCCAAGCTGGGCGAACCAGACGGCCTTTGCGATGAAATCACCCGCAAGCGCCAAATGGTCATCGTTGGCAAAAGCAAATACTGGCCGCGTTTCCAGAATTCGCTGATTATCGCGTTTGGCTCCACCTTCCTTGCGGTGTCGCTTGGCACGCTTGCGGCTTATGGCTTCTCGCGCTTCAAGATACCGCTGGCCGATGATCTGCTGTTCTTCATTCTATCAACGCGGATGATGCCGCCCATTGCGGTGTCGATCCCGATCTATTTGATGTACCGCGAGCTGGGCCTGTCGGACACGGCGCTGGGGATGATATTGCTCTATACGGCGGTTAATGTGTCGCTGGCAGTGTGGCTGCTGAAAGGGTTYATGGATGAAATCCCGCGAGAATATGAAGAAGCAGCGATGGTKGATGGYTAYACCCGCATGCATGCTTTCTTCAAGGTGGTGTTGCCGCAGGCAACGACCGGCATTGCYGCTACMGCCATCTTCTGCCTGATTTTCGCGTGGAATGAATATGCCTTTGCCGTGCTGCTGACATCGGGCACCGCGCAAACAGCRCCGCCGTTTATTCCMACYATTATYGGAGAGGGTGGGCTTGATTGGCCAGCGGTTGCCGCCGGTACCACAATATTCCTCATTCCCATTTTGATWTTCACCATTCTCCTTCGCAAGCAATTGCTGCGYGGCATTACMTTTGGAGCGGTTCGCAAATGAGYTCTGGACCTCAAAAAACAWCWGCTGGCARCAARGCCAACTGGCCWARRTGGYTWTGCCGTGGGCCGATGGAAAATCTGGCAACCYTGCTCATTGCGCTGGGTTTCATCATGATGTTTCAGCCCTATGTGAAGGCRCTTTACACYTATTCCTTCATCACCATTYTRGCYGGAACCGTCATGTTCATTGTGGTTTCCAAATTTCCGGAGGCTAATGATGGCTGAGATACGCATTGAAAACCTGCGCAAGACATTTGGTGATTTTGTTGCTGTGCAAAATTCCAGCTTTGTTGTTGAAGATGGCGAGTTCCTCGCCCTGCTAGGCCCGTCGGGCTGCGGCAAGACAACCACTTTGCGGATGATTGCCGGGCTGGAACTGCCAACCGAGGGGCGCATTTTTCTGGACGGCGAAGACGTAACCTTCAACCGTGCGCGAGACCGTGACATTGCTTTTGTGTTTCAATTGTTTGCGCTTTATCCGCATTTCAATGTGCGCAAAAACATTGGCTTTCCGTTGCTGGCACAGGGTGTGCCCAAAGCGGAAATTCGTGAGCGCGTGGAAGAGATCGCGCGGCTACTACAAATCGATGATATTCTCAATAAGCCGGTGTCAGGTCTTGCTGGTGGTGACCGTCAGCGCGTGGCTCTTGGCCGGGCCATCGTGCGCCGACCAAAATGCTTTTTGATGGATGAACCATTAGGCACACTGGATGCGGAGTTCCGCGATGTGATGGTGCGCGAATTGCGTGAATTGCATAACCGCATTCATGCCACCACGGTTTATGTGACCCATGATCAGCTTGAAGCGATGGCAATGGCCGACAAGATTGCCATTATGAATCACGGTATTATTGAGCAATTCGGGACACCGCAAGAGGTCTATAATTTACCCGCAAGCATGTATGTTGCTGACTTCGTTGGCTCGCCGCCGATGAATTTTATACATTTTGAGGGCGGCGTTCAAAAGGGCAATGGCAGTGTTGCCATCAATGGCGCTCAAATTAAAGTTCCTGAGCTGCATGAAGATATATCGCCGACAAAACTGGCGTTGGGCATTCGCCCGGAACATATCCAGCTGGATGATAATGGTCCGGTGCGCGGATCGGTGTTCGAAAGCGAATATCTGGGCACAACGCAGATCGTTGCCGTTGATCTGGGGAACGAAATTATAAAGGCGCGTGTTTCCTCTGAGCGCCAGCTTAAAATTGGTGAGAATGTCGGCCTGACATTTGATAGCGCAAAACTGTCGCTGTTTGAGGTTGAATCAGGCCGTGCCATTCAAAGTGTCTTATATGAGGGGGTGTCCCATGGCTGAGGTTATCCTTGAAAATGTCTGCAAGTCTTTTGATGGCGATGATGCTGTTAAAAACTTGAGCATGACGATTGCCGATGGTGAATTTGTGGTGTTTCTGGGGCCAACTGGCGCGGGTAAAACAACCACATTGCGCCTGATTGCCGGGCTTGAAAAAGCTGATAGCGGCGACATTCTTATTGATGGGTATAGCATGCTGGATGCGGCACCAGCGGAGCGTGATACGGCCTTTGTTTTTCAACAGTACTCGCTCTATCCGCATTTGAGTGTGTTTGATAATTTGGCCTTTCCACTGCGCTCACCGGCAAGGAAGTTTTCCAAAGAGGCCGTGGAAGCACGGGTTTTGGAAGTCGCCAAAATGGTGCGCATTGATCATAAATTGAAGAATAAATCCACGCAGTTGTCAGGCGGTGAGATGCAGCGCGTGGCTATTGGTCGGGCATTGGTGCGCGAGCCAAAGATTTTCCTGATGGATGAACCGCTGTCTTCGCTGGATGCTAAATTGCGATCAGATTTACGCCTTGAGCTAAAGCGTATTCAAAACGAAATTGGCGCGACAATGCTCTATGTGACGCATGATCAGATTGAAGCCATGACCATGGCAGATCGTATCGGCATTTTGGCAAAGGGTGAGCTGGTGCAGCTTGGCACACCGCGTGAGGTTTATGAAAACCCGGCCAACCTTCATGTTGCTGCCCGGTTGGGCCAGCCGCATATTAATCTGATATCGCCCGGGCTTATTGAGGGCATGGACGTTCCTTCAAATGTCAAAACCATTGGCGCTCGAACGGAGCATYTGAACATCACGCTGCAAAACGGCGGCGGTGGTAATGCGCGCATTGATYGGGTGGAGCATTTGGGAGATCAAAACCATCTTCATTTGTTATGCGGCGATAAAAAACTTATTTCGCTTGCYGATCCAAATGCGCCTTTTGATGCCGGCGATGAGATTAAAATTGAGCTGAAAAACCCGCTGCTGTTTGACGGCGATGGGGAAAGGGTGYGGCTGTGAYACTCACCAAAGAGAACATTGCRGCGCTGATTAAGGCCRCGCAGGCGGCCATTACAGATCATGCCGATGAACTGACCGATCTGGACAGCAAAATTGGTGATGCSGACCACGGCTACAACATGACGCGCGGATTTRATGCGCTGCTGGRGGAYGCTGRRGCCATTGCCGATAAACCGCTGCCGGACGCGCTTAAAGCTGCTGGCATGAAACTGGTGATGACGGTTGGCGGGGCATCYGGGCCGCTTTTTGGCACGYTTTTGATGGCGCTTGGAAAAGAGCTGAATGAGGATGTCAGCCGGGCGCAATTGGGMGATGCTGTGCGCAAAGCGACCGATGCCGTTGCGAAACGGGGKAAATCTGAAGCAGGYCAGAAAACCTTGCTGGATGTGCTTTATCCGGTGGCTGATGCGCTTGCGGGYGAGCAGTCGAATGAATTAGTTGTTGGCACSGCGCATGAAGCTGCTAAAGCGACCATACCGATGCTGGCGATCAAGGGGCGGGCCTCGTTTTTGGGCGAGCGTTCTATCGGCCATATGGATCCGGGGTCACGYTCWAYGGCTCTGTTGATTGAAACAATTGCCAARTGGCAGGAGCAGRCKTSATGAGCCARWMTTCKCAAAACGTGGCGATTGTCATCGTGTCTCATTCGCCGCTTGTTGCGGAAGGTGCAGCGCAGATGGTGCAGCAAATGGTGGGCAATGAAGTGCCGCTTGCCTGGTGCGGCGGCGATCCTTCTGGCGGTCTTGGCACCAGTGTTGAGGCCATCACCGAGGCGCTCAATTCTGTTTGGTCGCCAAGGGGTGTTGCTGTTTTGGTGGATCTTGGCGGGGCTGAGACCAACACTGAAATGGCCGTTGAATTTATGGATGAGGCCCGGGGCAGCGTCATCACCATATGCAATGCACCCATTGTTGAAGGTGCCATTATGGCCGCAACGGAAGCGTCGGGCGGGGCACCGCTGAGCGATGTTGTTGCCACAGCACAGGAGCTTTCGCCTTTATAGGCGAATTGGAGAATATCATGTCCGCACAGGCACAAACCCAAGTTGTGATCACGCATTCTATTGGCATGCATGCACGGCCATCGGTGAAGTTTACCAAGCTTGCCAAAACGTTTCAAAGCGCCACCGAAATTGCTATTAAGGAAGCTGGCCCGTGGATTGATGCCAAAAGCATCGTCAAAGTTATGGGCATGAAAGCACCGCAAGGATCAACCCTGTTTATCCGTGCCAATGGAGATGCCGCGCAAGAAGCCGTTACCGCACTTCATGGTCTCGTTGAACGGAATTTTGATGAAGGGCATGCGGATGCAGCGCCAGCCTGATATGGCCGCACCGGTTGAGGCTTTGGGCCAAATCGCCAGCGAAGGATTTGCGCAAGGGCTGATCTGGACTTCTGCTGTCAGCGATAAATCGAATTATGTTGCCAAAGGCTCGCAGGATGCTGAGGAAAAAGCGTTGCACGCCGCCATTACGCAGGCCAGTGAGCACACCGTTGAAATGATCAGCGACGCGAGCGGTGATGCCGCAGACATTCTGGAGTTCCAGCTGGCGATGCTGGAAGACGATACTTTTGAAGTTTCATCCCACGAGAAAATGGCTACGGGTGCTCTGGCAAATACTGCTTGGACAACCACGCTGGATGATGAAATCGCGGGCTATCTTGCCTCCGATGATGAGTATTTTCGCGCGAGATCAACAGACTTAATCGATGTCAAAGATCGGGTTCTGGACGCCTTATTGGGGGTTAAAGCCGAAGCCATTCCCGATGGCGCGATTCTGTTGGCGGATGATCTGGCACCCAGCGCTTTTCTCTCCCACGATTGGCTTGGCGGCGGTATCATCTTGAAATATGGCAGTGCCACTGGCCATGTTGCCATGCTGGCGCGGCAGCGCGGCGTACCCGCAGTGGTCGGCGTCAAGAATTTCGATGTATTGCGCGGAACGCCGGTACTGTTAAACGCAGCGACAGGCCAGATTGTAGCAAACCCAGATCAAGCGACGCGTCAGGCTTTTGAAACCGCAAAAGAGGTGTTTGAAACTCAGCAAGATTTGGCGAAGGCTTTTGCTGTGAAACCGGGGCAGACACGCGATGGCACACCCATCGCCATTATGGTCAATATAGCTGATCCGGCAGAAACCGAGACCATTCCCATCGAGCATGTCGATGGTGTCGGGTTGATGCGCAGCGAGTTTCTGTTCGGCAATTCCTACGGCTTGCCAAGCGAAAATTTGCAACTTGCCGCTTACGCCAAAGTGCTGAAATGGGCGGGCGATAAACCCGTCACCATCAGAACTATAGATGCGGGTGGCGATAAGCCTATCGCGGGGCTAACGGTCGAAGAAGATAATCCGTTTCTGGGTTTGCGCGGTATTCGCTTGTCTCTCGCTAATCCAGATATTTTTGCCGTGCAGATCAGAGCCTTGTTACGCGCAGCAGTGCTCGGCAATTTGAAAGTCATGCTGCCGATGGTTGCTGTGCCGGATGAGTTGGACAGCGCCATTGAGTTGTTTGAACGCGAAGCGGAAAAGCTGGCGGAGCAGGGGATAGCTCACGCCATGCCGGAAATCGGCATCATGGTGGAAGTGCCAAGCGTTGCCATCACGCCTGAGCGCTTTGCAAGGGCCGCGTTTTTCTCAATAGGCTCAAATGATTTAACGCAATATGTGTTGGCGGTCTCGCGCGATAATGGTTCCCTGTCCTATCTTGCGCGGGCCGATAATCCGGCTGTGTTGCAATTGATCGGCAATGTTGCCTGTTATGGGCGCGAGCATGGTCAAGCCGTTAGCTTGTGCGGGGATGCGGCTAGCGATCCAGCGTTGGTTGGCGCATTGTTGGGGGCAGGGGTCGAGACGCTGTCGGTTGCAGCGGCGCGTATTGGCATGATCAAGGCGGCCATTGCCGAGATAGATTTGGCGTAAAATGCACAGCAAAGGGTTTTGACAATTTTGGAAAGCGATGATGCCATCAAGGTCTATAAGGATCGGCTGTCAAACTTGATCGATATGCGCCCGTCAGGCACGCGGCAACGCCTTGCCGATGCACTTGGCAAACATCGCAGCTTTGTCACGCAAATGCTTAGCGCCTCTTACGCAACCCCAGTGCCTGCTCGCCATTTGCCGACCATCTTTTCAGTTTGCCATTTTAACGCGCAGGAGCGGCAATCGTTTCTGGAAGCCTATCGCCGTGCGCACCCCGAAAAAGCGACGGATATCCCGGCTGGAAAATCCACCCGCAGCATCAACCTGCTGGTGCATGATTTGGGCGATAAGCGCAAAAATGAGAAATTTGACGAAGCACTGGCAGAATTTGCGCGGAAAATGAGCGCGCTGTGTGGTGATGATGAATAGTATATACCCCGCTAAAAGTGCCTCTTGGAGAGCTCCGTATGAAAAAATTTTTAAACAGCGCTGATACAATTTTGGAAGAATCGTTAGCCGGATTTTCTGCCGCCCATAGCGATATTTTAACGCTGGACAGTTCCAAAAAATTCATACAACGCAAGCACTTAAAGCCTGGCAAAGTCGCCTTGATCTCCGGCGGCGGCTCGGGCCACGAACCCTTGCATGGCGGCTTCATCGGCCACGGCATGCTAGATGCAGCGTGCCCTGGCCAGGTCTTCACCTCCCCAACCCCTGACCAAATGGTAGAAACCGCTGCCGCCGTTGACACCGGCGCGGGCTGTCTGTTCATCGTCAAGAATTATGAAGGCGATGTGATGAATTTCGACATGGGCGCGGAAATGTCCAGCGGCACTGTCGAGCAGATCATCACCAATGATGATATCGCCGTTGAGGATTCCACCTACACCACCGGCCGCCGTGGCGTTGCCGGAACACTCGTAGTGGAGAAGGTTTTGGGCGCCGCTGCAGAAGAAGGTATACCGCTGGAATCACTGAAAAAACTTGGTGAGAAGGTCAATGGCAATGCGCGCTCATTGGGTGTCGCGCTGACAAGCTGCACTGTACCAGCGGCGGGTAAGCCAACCTTCGACATTGGCGAAGATGAAATGGAATTCGGCGTTGGCATTCACGGGGAACCGGGCCGCCGCCGCGATAAACTCAAAACCGCTGATGAGCTGGCCGACGAGATTTGTAATGCCATTGTTGCCGATATGGGCACGCGCGCCAAGCAACCTTGCCTGCTCTTCGTCAATGGATTTGGCGGTACGCCCTCCATGGAGTTGTATGTGATGTATCACGCCGCGCGAAAAGTGTTTGAGAAGCACGGCGTTACCATTGCGCGTTCACTGGTTGGTTCTCTGGTGACATCTTTGGATATGGCGGGCTGTTCCATCACTTTGGTAGCGATGGATGATGAGGTGCTAAAATACTGGGATGCACCAGTACACACCGCTGCCCTGCGTTGGGGTATGTAGGCACGTAAAAACCCTGCAAATACAATTTATTGATCGCCAAAACCTCTATGGCTGGTTGACAAGATGGCCGACCCGATATCTGTGTGCCCATTAGAATGCCGAGTGGAATACTGGGTGGAATATCGCGCAAGGAGCTTAAAGTGAAAACCGTTCTGATCTTAATGGGCAGCGTCGGCTCGGCGCTTCTTTGGGTTGATGCGCATTTGTTATTGGCTAATTTAATGCGGATGACGGCAGATCACGGATTTGGGCTGATTATCCCCTTTTTGTTCACGACAGGAACCATTGTCGCTACCACATCGCGAATGGTGGCAGGGGCGCTGTTTTCCATCGCCACCTTGTTATTTGTAGCGAAGATGATGGAAGACCCTTCCGGCTTGATGACCATTGTTACYGGRGTGTGGATYGTCACCACTGCGGGGCTGTGTTTTATTCCGATGGAGCAACATAAATCCGCATAATTCCAGATTAATCCTGTGAAGGTTTTTCGGCATAAATGGCATATCKATGCTGCGCCGTTCTGGATAAAAACTTCATCAGGCCCAAAGCTTTGCCCTGCGCCCTGTTGATTTTGGAAAGGTCGGATTGTATGCGCAGTGCCACAAATCCAGCCTCTTTAAGCAATTGCGCTATGCTTTCGGCGCGCGCGCCATCTTTGAAATAAACTTGCGCAAGGATTTCCAAATGACGTTTCCGGTCTATGGRAATTGTGGGTTTCGCAAACGGGTTCRCGATTTTTTGAATCCAGCCMATGAGTTTTGAAAACCAGTTTTTATTGACGAAATCACCATCAACAATCAGAATTTTGCCACCGGGTTTTAGCAAGGTGTACCAATGCGTAAAAGCGACGGGCGGGTCCACCAGCGTCCACACAAGATGGCGCATGATGATAATATCGTAGCTGCTTTCTGGCTCACGGGTATCTTCCGCATCCGCCTGCAAAAACTGGATGCTGCTCTTGCGGGTTTTGGATTTTTCCCGCGCTTTAGCCAGCATCTGCTCCGACCAATCCAGCCCGGTYGTCTGAAAACCAAGGTCATGCATGAGATGCGAGATCACACCGGTTCCGCACGCCAAATCGAGGGCTTTGCGCCCCTTTGCATCACCCAAATGATGGCYAAAAAGMTTRAGCCAGGCTTGTCGTTCTTTTTCAGAAAAAATCTCATGGCCGGGTTGYTGGTCAAASGTTTCTGCGCGCGATGACCAATAATCCCTGATTTCATCACGGATGGAATGRTTTGACGATGATGTGCGATCCGCGGGGTTATCAGCCATTATTGCACCGCCAATTGCGCATCGACATAAAGTGAACCGCGCTTTGTATGTTCCAAATTTGTGCGCACCCGGTAGGTTTCATCGACATCGGGTAAAGACAGCACATGGTCTGGCGGGCCATCGGCCAAAATGATCCCGTTGTTGATCAATATCAACCGATCGCAATATTCCGCAGCCAAGTTTAAATCATGCAGTGCGACCATGGCCACAATACCCTGGCTTGTAACCGCACGGCGCACGGCGGTGAGAATCGAGAGCTGGTGGTGCAAATCCAGCGCGCTGGTTGGCTCATCCAGAAGAACGAGCTCCGGGTTGCGTACCAATGTTCGGGCAACGGCAACCATTTGCGATTGCCCGCCAGAAAGTTCCGACAGACCCCGGCTGGCCAGATGCAGCAGGCCTAAATCGCGTAGTATTGCCTCTACGCAGGCCAGATTATCGCTCTTAACGCGCCAGCCAGAGGTTTGTTTGAGCGCTAGTAAAACGCTTTCAAATACCGTCAAAATAGCGTTGCAGAAAAACGTCTGCGGCATATAGGCGACCAATTTGGACCGCGCGCGCCGGTTGAGTGTGGTGACGTTTATGCCATTTAACATGATCTCGCCATGCTTGGGTTTGATCAGCCCAGTCATCGCCTTGAATAATGTAGATTTCCCGGCTGCATTGGGGCCGATTAAACCCACCAACTGTCCGCTTTCAATGTCCGAAAAGCTCATTTTTTTCAGGACCATTTTGCGATCATAGCCAGCGGAAAGGTTACTGACGGATAGGCTCATGACAATCGGTTCCTTCTGGTGGACAGGATGACTGATATGAACACCGGAACGCCAATCAGCGCTGTGATGATACCGATTGGATACAGAATGCCTGGGGTGATCATTTTTGAAAGTATGCTTGTTAGCGACATCATCAATGCACCGGTAACGGCGGAAAGCGGCAGGAAGAACCGTTGATCTTCACCAACAATCATGCGCGCAATGTGTGGGCCAACGAGGCCAACAAAACCAACGGTTCCAACAAAGGCAACGGCGGTTGCGGCCAGAATTGAAATAATGATCAGCATTTCTATGCGCAGGCGCGACACATCCACGCCCATGCTCAGGGCATTTTCCTCGCCCATGCGAAGCGCGGTTAATTGCCAGCTTCTAAACAGGCAAATCGGAATAACAATAAGCAGAAGCAGCGAGCCGAGGCCAATTTTGGGCCAACTGGCGCGGGTTAGCGAACCCATCATCCAGAAGACAATGCGTGATAGCTGATCTTCTGAAGCCATATATTGCATCATCGCGAGGGCGGCGTTGAAGATGAAGAAGATAGCGATGCCAAACAGCACGATGGTCTCGCTGCCCACACCTTTCAGGCGTGTCGCAAGAAGCAGAAATGCGCAGGTGCCAAGAGCAAAGATAAAAGCGTTTACGGTGACAATCAAATGTCCGACATTGGGAATAAGGCTCCAGCCAAGAACGATGGCGAGCGAAGCTCCAAAGCTTGCGGCAGATGATACGCCCAGCGTAAAGGGTTCTGCCAAGGGGTTGTTGAGGATTGTCTGCATTTGAGCGCCGGCAATGGACAACATGGCACCAACAAGAACCGCTGTTACGGCGATGGGTAGCCTGAAATCCCAAACGATGACTTCCATGCGCAAACCATGGGAGGCTTTGTCGAACAGAATTTCAAGAATGGTAGCATTTGGGAATTTACCGGGCCCGTTGGTAATATCGATGAAGAAGCTCACGCAGAGCAGGAATGCTGCAATGCACAGGATGAGTATGCGGCGACCAACAAGGGACGAATAGCTGGGTAGATCGGTGGCGGATGCGGATGTCATATCAATGCCCAGAAACAGGTAAATCTAAAGGATAATCTCAAGAGGGGCTCCGTGAGTGGACGCTCCAAAAGAGGAAGCTCTGCAAAGAAGGCTTTGCAGAGCTAACTTGGTTATTTTTCCAGGGTGGCCCAGAAGACACCGCTGTAATCAATCGGCAGAAACCGATCGTGCAGTTCAATAAATGTTGCCTCTGGGTCCAGGTCTTTGAACAGCTCTGGGTTAGCCCATTTCGCAAAGGCCTGCATGGCCACAAAGTGATAAGGGCTGTTGTAGAACTGATGATAAACGGTGTGGAAACGGCCGCTTTTCACCGCAGACAATTCCGGCCAGCCACGACGATTGGCCAAAGCTGACAAACGCTCCTGAACAGCTTTTGGTTCAGCTTCATACCCAAGCAGCACGGCGGCTGTATCTGGATTGGCTTCCGCCCAGTTGGCACCAGTGCCTATTATGACGTCTGGGTCATCAACAAACAGGGCTTCAGGGTTTACGCTTCCGGAAAAGCCGGGGAAGAGACGTGTGCCCCAGTTAATGCCACCAGCTAAATCCACAAGGCGTCCCATATTGGCACTGCCAAAAGTGTTACAGCATTTGGCGGGGTTGTAACCTGCAGCGCGCTCAATGAAGACGATTGGTTTGTCCTTGTCTTTGATCTGGACGACCTGACCGTAGATTGTCGACATGTTCTTGACGTAGAAATCAATGAACTCATCGGCATTATCGCGCTTATCGAGTACACGCGCCATAATCTGAAGGCTTGGAACGGTGTTGAGCGTAGGGCGCTGGCGGAAGTCGAGGAAGATAACGGCAATGCCAGCTTTTTCAAGCTTGGTAAGGATGCCACTTTCCTGTGCTTTCAGCAGGTTTCCAAGGTTAAGGAAGACAACTTGCGTATCGGACGTGATCAGCGTTTCTATGCTGTAGTCACCTGAATAGGGGCTGCCCAGATTTTTGATATTTGCAGCTTCCGGGAAGATCGCAAGATATTTTCTGTAGGCATCTGGATCGAATTTGATCAGATCATCTTTCCAGCCAACAATACGTTGGAATGGGTTTTTCCGATCAAGAAGAGCGAGCGAATAGAGCATGCGCCCTTCACCCAAAACGATGCGTGAGGGATTTTTTTCAACTTCAACAACCCGGCCTGCAATATCTGTAACCGTGATTGTTTCAGCGCTTACCTGCGCAAGTCCCAGACCTGCAAACAGTGCAATCGCGGCGCTAACACCGCGCCATGATTTTATGGACCTCATGGGTATCTCCTTTCGATGGAAACTCATCCAAAATTCCAGCGAGCTCGTGTTTTGAGCACCGCTTTGACACCGCCCGTATATATACCTGACTAATTGAGTCAAGTTTAATTGTGTCAGGTTTTTAACACTGGATTTGGGGTGCAGGTGAATGGATGGGTCAAATCTTCAGCGATAATTTAGAAATGGTATTTTATTAAACCATTGATTTTAATAAATAAAAACGATAAAATCGTATCACTATAACATGAGTAAAATACTCATGTTATAGACTCAAAAGAGACGTGTGATAAAAGGAGATAAGAGGAAAAATACTTAAGTAAAACAACTTTGGAAGAAGTCGTCGCCGCACGTATGGTGATAATTATTTACGCATTTAGAGTACAAAATTCGGCGTGCTTCAAAGAAAATACGCACTCAAAAGTTGAGCATTTCTAGATGTTCTGATCAGGTTTTGCTTTGAAAAAAAGGCGTTTCACAGGGATGGTCGAGAAGGGATTTTAACTCTTTGTCGAGGTGAAGAATGGAAATTGATGCGCCGACCATATCCAGTGAAGTGCAATAGTGTCCGGTCCAACTTGCATAAACCTCAATGCCGCGCGCGGCCAATCTCTGGCGCACCCGGCGGTTGAGAATATAGAGTTCCATCAAGGGGGTGCCGCCCAACGAGTTGACCAATAATGCGATTTGATCGCCGCGCTCAGCTTTCATCTCTACGAGAATTTTCTCGATCATCAAATCTGCTGAATCATCCGCCGATGTGAACTTTTGCCGCGAGACGCCGGGCTCTCCGTGGACGCCAACGCCAACTTCAATTTCATCTCCGCCCAGCTTGAAACTTGGGCGTTGGGTTTCGGGCAAAGAGCATGGTTCTAGCGTGATGCCAACGGTAAAAGTGCGCCCATTGGTTTTGCGTGCAACGGCTTCGCAATCGGCAAGTGACATCATTTGATCACATGCAGCCCCGGCGATTTTATAGACAAATGTGCTGCCCGCCACACCGCGCCGGCTGTCTTTGTCTTCAAAGGATGCAGAGGCGATATCGTCGGTGGTGGTGATGATGCGAACATCAATACCTTCCGATTTTGCCTGATCCGCTGCCATCTGGAAATTCAGCACATCACCACTGTAATTGCCGAAAATATAGAGAACGCCAGCCCCGTTTGCCACCGCCAAAGTACAGTCCAGTATGGGTCCTGGGGGCGGGGAAGCAAAAATATCTCCAATCGCAACCGCGTCGACCATGCCTTTACCGACATAACCAAAAAAGCATGGCTCGTGCCCGGAACCACCGCCGATAACCAGCCCAACCTTACCCGGCCGTGGGCCGTTAATGGCCTTCAGCGCTCGGTTTGATCCATTGATCGGTTCTATCAATTTCGAATGCTCAGACACGGCCCCTTCGAGCGCCTCATTGACGGTATCTGCGGGGTCATTGATCAGTTTTTTGACAAAGGACCGCTGCTCAATGGGCTGAGGCGTGAGCTTGCGAGAGCCGCGTTTCAGCAAATCCTGCTGGCCTTCAGCCGTCAATATGCCCCAGCCGGTCGCTGCATCTGTAATCAACACATTAGCGTGGCCCCCGCGAAGGGTTGCCAGAATGGCTGGAACCTTATCAATGCCACCAGCCACAGCAATGCGTTGCTCAACCTTTGCCAATTGGTCCAGCGTAATACTCAGAGTGCGCTCTTCCAGTGCGCCGATGACAGGCTTGCCCATTTCATCGACAAAGCGGCCCAATATTTCGACAATGGCACCGTGATAATGCTCTTGCCTAAACAGCCCGCCTTCAAAGAATACTGACGAGTGAATGGTGGAGTTTGGGCGAAGCGAAGATACGCCAAACACGATCTTGTTCAAGGTGCTGAGCGTGGCCAATTGCCTGGAAACAATCGCTTCATTTTCCAAAATTTCTCTTACAGCGCCGCTGGATACGATAGCAGGCACTGAGAGTTGGATACATCTGGCGCCGATGTTACGAGCGAAAAGCGATGCGCATAATTCGGGTGAATAGGGGTGATCGGTGGCGGCTGCCCCAACCGTTTGTATAACGGTCAGATCTTGCAGCTTGAGATTATCCAACCTAGCGGCAAGCGAGCGGATGGTGCGCCCCCAGCCTATGCCAATGGAATCCCCGGATTTGATGTAATTGGTAAGAACTTGCGCACCTGCGGTGCCCAGTCTGTCGACCAGCGAGCGGTCGCCGCCTTCGCCSGGTATCACCAGGCAATCTTTGAGGCCGTAATAGTCTTTCAAGGCTTTYGCGACGGACAGRGTACGCAGCTTCTCGTGCTCAATTGAGATATCAACGATGCCCTGCGTGCGCGCTTCTGCAAGATAGCTGTTAACCGATCCCCGCGACATGCCCATTGTCTTGGCAATGTCGTTCTGGGTCATGCCCTCCTCATAATACAGCCAACAGGTCCACAATAGAGGATCATTGCCATAGCGAAGCGGCATGGGGCCTACACGGGCGTCCGTGGTCTTTTTGGTAGAGGATTTGGCAGCCATCAGATTGTTATCTTTCAAGACCTGGAGGAATCTGACAGGGTTGCAATGAAGGTTTCAATAATGATCGCAGCAGAAACGGCGCCGGGGTCTTTGTGGCCCAGRCTTCTCTCGCCCAATTTAGCAGCTCGTCCTTTTGAGGCAACCATGGTGGCTGTCGAAGCCGCGGCCCGGTTTGCGTTTTCCACAATGTCTGCAAACACGCTTTCCAGTGGGCGATCACTTTGGTGATCAATGCGGGCGATATGGGCAGTGGATGCCCACACATCAACCATGGTTTTGTCGCCAATCTCGGCTTTTCCAAGATTTCGAATGCCCTCGTCAAATGCGACAAACAGCATCAGCACATCKCGGATATCGATGTCYGGYTGATCACCAATYGAGTTAGCCGCGTTGGTAAATGCAGCGCTATATAGTGGCCCMACTGTTGCGCCAACAGCGTTCAAAAATGTGTYTGCAGATYGGCGAAAAAYATCGGCCARTTTCACATYCGCACTGGTATCATGGGGCAGCGCTTTGACCAGGGCGTTAAAACCCTTGGCCATWGTGGTGCCATGGTCACCATCACCAATYTGRCCATCAAGCTCGCACAACAAYGCTTTTTCTTGCTCAAGTCGCACAGAAATTGCGCGAAGAACGGAGTTGAGCTCGTTGACACCAAACTTACGCATTCTACTTACCGATCTGACCAGCCTGTTATTGGGTTGCCAAATCAAGGCATACAGCGCTGCGAAAAGCCAGCACTTTGCTGTGACGTGCCAATGACTTGATCAATAAAGTTTGATCGAAGCTGGATTAATCCACAAGYCGCGGCGCAACGCCYTGGCCAAGGCCARCCAATATGATGCAACATGATGTTGCGCCCGCATCAAGCACGCCYCTTGATCGCTCGCCAAGYCTGGCRGCRCGKCCGACTTTTGCAACGAGGTCTATGGTACTRTCGCGTCCGCGCTCGGCTGCATCTTGCATGGAGGCCAAAGCCTGCGGAAAGCTTTTGCTCTGTGCCACAGCCTCATTAAACGCCCGTGCGGCTGGGATAAACGTATCCAGCATAGTCTTGTCGCCAAGTTTTGCTGAACCAATGTCTGAAATACTGGCAATGCCAGCATCCAGCATTTGGCCAAATAGTGGGGCATCAATGTACTCGGCATCCTCAACCATTTCGGCCATATCCATAAACATSRMSYSNTAAASCSSYMCCRYSSAWMMAMYRRTTTYSSYRWRCMWGWTWTYKKWTMWYNAGGTTCMYYGSMTKWTCMARCSWTYSKRYSCCRTTSRWSYKYYCYSSKYWACGRYCWRAMMCWWYRRYMATGTTGACGCCRTGGTCACCGTCGCCAATYTTTCCATCAATTTCAGATAGATATGCTTTGTTYTCCACAATAGAGGCGGAAACGGATACAATAATGTCAGCACTGCCAGCGTTCAAAAAACGTCTCATAAATTTYCCTCAAAAGCTCGGGCAGTTGRTTTCAGTATCCAGAAGAGATTTYAGCTCATCATCCAGYTTCATAATTGTYAGGGTGGCACCCACCATCTCAAGGGATGTGAAGTAATTGCCAACATAGGYRCGGTAGAYGCTRGCACCTTTGGCGYGGATGCTYTCCTCAATGCGGTCRTATAGAATATAGAGCTCATTAATYGGYGTCGCRCCAAGGCCAGAAACCAAAACAGCAACTTCGGWGCCGCTTTCYARCGCATGRTCGTCTAGAACAATATCGASCATATCGTCGGCCACYTGGTTGGCTTGCTTTAATGCYTCAATRCGCATTCCTGGCTCGCCATGATGACCGATACCAACTTCCATCTTACCGTTTTCGATGTTGAAATTGGGATGTCCAACGGCTGGYAAGGTGCATGGGCCAAGTCCGATGCCAACGGATCTGCAATTATCGATAGCCTTTTGCGCGCTGACTTGAACTTCTGCCAAATTGGCACCTTGTGCAGCCTTTGCAGCGCCAATTTTCCACATGAAGATTTCACCGGCAACGCCGCGGCGTTTTTCTCGCTCATCCAATGGTGCAGAGCATACATCATCATTGGCAACCACTGTCGCAACTTCGATGCCGTCTTTCTTGGCGAGTTTTTTCGCCATTTTTACATTCATGTTGTCACCAGCATAATTACCGTAAAGCACAGCAACGCCAGCGCCGCCATTCGCTGCTTTAATGGCATCATGAAAGCTTTTTGCTGTGGGTGATGAGAAGATTTCACCAACCGCAACCGCATCCAGCATGTTTTTGCCGGTGTAGCCGATGAAGGCTGGCTCATGGCCAGAACCACCGCCAGTTACGATGCCCACCCGGCCAGATTCTGGCGCAAATTGTGACACAACAACTCGGTCATTACCGGGGGCAATTTTTACAAGATCGGAATGGGCCTTGATAAAACCTCGCACGGTTTCATCAACGATTTCATCCGGGTCATTGATAAATCTTTGCATCGACATTTTCATAACTCACTTAATCGTAAACCCGCCATCAACGAGCAGATCGGCGCCGTTGATCATGTCGGAGGCAGGGGAGGAGAGGAAAACCGCAGCGGCAGCTATTTCTTCTGGTTCTGCGAAGCGCCCGGTGGGGATTTCTTTTTTCAAAGCCTCACCCTTGGGACCTTCCCAGGCTTTRCGCCCCARCTCCGTTAGAACAACGGTTGGTGATATGGTGTTGACCGTAATGCCGTGTGGGCCCCACTCTAGGGCCATGGTTTTGCTCATGCCGATAATGGCGAAYTTTGATGCGCAATAAGCAACATGCCCWTCGATTGCCACGGTTCCTGCTTGGGAGGCGAGGTTGACAATTTTGCCRGATTTYTGGCGGATCATGCGTTTGCCGACAGCTTGGCATGTGTTGAARCTGCCGGTTAAATTGACGTCCAATGTGCGTTGCCAGGCGGATTGGGTCAGCTCTTCTGCTGGTGCCAGATCAACAATCCCGGCGGAGTTGACCAAAATATCAATCCGGCCAAAATCGGCTTCGACCTGGGAGATGACATTCTCTACGCTGGCCGCATCGGTCACATCGCAGACCCAGCTTTTTGCATTTTCCAGTGAAGCCGCCATGCTCTCAACCGCTTGTGCGTTAAGGTCCAGCAGCACGACTTGTGCGCCTTTGGAGGCAAATGCAGTAGCAACAGCTGCGCCGATACCAGATCCGGCGCCTGTTATGACCGCAATTTTGCCCGAAATAGGGAAGTCAAAATCAACTTTGCCCGCTGCGTTTTGATTGGTTTCAGCCACGATCAATTACCTTTGCTGATTGCTTGTTTGCTTGATTCATCGAACAGGTGAACACGGTCGATCATTGGTGACAGCGTGATGTCGCTCTCGGGCTGCCAATCCATTCGCTCGCGTGAGATAGCGCAAACTTCTCTATCCGCAAGGGAGCAATAAAGGTGAATTTCAGGACCGGTTGGCTCTACGACTGAAATTTTTGCAGCAAGCCCAGTGCCATCTGTTGACGCAGCGATTGTCGGGACAAGGTGCTCTGGCCGAATGCCGTAAATGATTTTTTGCCCAACCGATATTTCTGCACCTTTCGGTAGTGGCAATTGCAATCCCTTGGCTTGTAAAATGAGCGCGCCGTTTTCTTCTGCAACAATGCCCTCAACAAGGTTCATGCCCGGAGAGCCGATGAACTGAGCAACAAATAGRTTTGCCGGATTRTCGTATATTTCCAGYGGCTTRCCTGTYTGCTCAATAACGCCATCGCGCATGATGACAACGATATCTGCCATGGTCATGGCTTCAATTTGGTCGTGCGTCACATAAATGGTTGTTGTTTTCAGGCGCTGATGCAGTTCCTTGATCTCGGTGCGCATTTGAACCCGCAATTTTGCATCAAGGTTCGACAATGGCTCATCAAACAGGAACACATCTGGATCWCGCACAATCGCGCGGCCCATAGCMACCCTTTGGCGTTGCCCGCCYGATAGCGCTTTTGGCTGGCGCTCGAGGAAATCATCCAGGCCGAGAATAGAGGAAGCCCATTGCACCCGTTCATCAATTTCAGATTGTTTGAACTTTCTGAGGCGCATGGAAAATGCCATGTTTTCCCGCACTGTCATATGGGCGTAGAGCGCATAATTCTGAAACACCATGGCGATGTTCCGGTCTTTGGGATGTACGTCATTGACCCGGTTATCGCCGAATAAAATATCGCCGGATGTAACCTTTTCCAAACCGGCAAGCATGCGCAAAAGYGTAGATTTTCCGCAACCGGATGGCCCAAGCAAGACAGTGAATTGGCCGTCCTGAACTTTAAGGTCAATACCATGCAGCACTTCTATRCTGCCATAGTTCTTCTTCAGATTTTCAATTGTTACAGAAGCCATCTCAGAGCGTTTTCTTTTCGGTTCAATTGGGCCGGATAAATTGACATCAACCCGGATATCTAGGTAACCGCGCCACTCAAKTTCGAGTTCAAGTGGCGCGGCYKATCTTAGAGCSTGCCTTTAGAGAAGGCCGGCTTCTTTCACGCGTGCATCAACCAGTTTAGCGACYTGGTCCATGCATTCTTTCGCACTTCCATTATAGGCTTGGCCCGTCAGYAGACGGCCCAACTCTGTTGGAATTTCRTTTGTGGAAAGACCTGCCCAAATTGGCATATCTGGCTCGGAAGCCATGACGTTATCGATGGTCCATTTAACCGTGTCGAGATGGCGTGTTGTGCCAGCACCAACCAGGTTTTTCTTCGCAACGATACGTTCATCTTCGAAGGAGGATGTGCGCATTGGAGCAAAACCACCAATCAAGGTACAACGGGTCATCACGTCTTTTGAACAAGCCCACTGCATGAAGAGCCAAGCGGCATCAACATTTTTGGAGTATTTGGACAGTCCCATGCTTGAACCACCCTGATGGCCCCAGTTTGGAATTTCGCCAAAGCCAACATTATCGCGGGAACGAAGCGTTGCAGGACCTTGAAGTGGCGGCGCCATTTCCCAAAGACCTTTAACYTTGGAATCATCMGCATTCCAGCCAGGGAAGAATTCTGCCCAGCTTTGAACCAATGCGACCTGACCAGCAGAACCCATTTGCCACTGACCATCCCAAGTGGATGTAACAGAGCTTGCAGGCGCATTTGCCAGCAGTTCTTGATACCATTCCAGACCGGCAACACCTTCAGCGTCATTGCCTGAGAATTTGTTGTTGGAACCAAAGATGGAACCACCATGACCCCAAACAGCCTGTGTCCAGTCGCACTCAAGTGAGTAATGGCCRGATTTWGCCTGAAGACCRGTACCAAAAATGCCRTTTTCTTTTTCAGCAGCCGTAATCARTTTTACTGCGGCAGAAAATTCTTCATAGGTTTTTGGAACGGGAATGCCGTGTTTTTCCAGAATATCCTTACGATACATCAATGTGAAAATTGGAATATCGAAAGGCAGGCCAACCCACTTSCCTTCATAAAGGGAGATRCCTTCAACCAGCGGYTTGGAGAAATCATCGAAGTCAAAACCAGGCATCGCCAGATCAGGCTTGTCTTTGTAGTATTGGAAAGGRTCGATGGTGTCGCGGGCAAAATTGGAAGTCCATGCYTGATCAAGATAGTACAGATCATAGGTGCCAAGCTGGCCCTGAACATCCTGTGTTGCTTTCGCCAGAACCTGCTCCAAAGGAACGATTTCAATCTCAACATTGATGCCCGTCAGATCAGTGAATTCCTGTTTGAGCTGGTTGATCACATTTGTTGGCGGTGTGGATTCTGATGTGTAGCGAATGGTTGTGCCGGCAAAAGGCTTGCCTGCGGTGCGGAAGAAGTTTGCCACATCTTCGCTCATATTCGCTTCTTGGGCAGCAGCTGTATTGATACCAAGACCACGTTTGCTAACGCTGCCTAGCATGCCTGCGGCGAATGCAGAAAATCCGATGCCGACGAGGCCCATGCGATGAAGAAAATCGCGTTTGGATATTTTCTTCTTGGTGAAGGCGTTGGCAGTGTCGATAATGTATTGTTGCTTGTCAAAGTTCTTGAAGCTCATGGTATCCTCCCATATTGAGCGCTTATGATAAGTCTGAAAAACGTGCGGCCATTTACTCCTTTGTTTTATATGCGTTTTAGTCCTTGATTGCGCCCATCGTCAGGCCGCGAACCAGGTGTTTTTGAACCAGCAATATGAAGATGAAACTTGGAATGATTGCTGATGTTCCAAGGGCTGAAATGAAGCCCCATTCAGACCCTGTTGAGGTCACGAAAGTTGTTATTTTCACAGGTATTGTGCGGATTTGGCTGGTTAGGAACAGCGATAGAAGAAACTCTGTCCACGAGAACACGAAACACAGAACTGCCGTTGCTGCGACGCCGCCCTTAACCATGGGAAGCACCACCAGCCGGAAGCATTGGAACCGGGTCGCACCATCAATCATGGCAGCCTGATCAATGTCCTTGGGCACATCATCCATGAAGGATTTGAGCAACAGCAGTGCAATGGGCAGGTTCATCAGACTGTGCACGAGAATCAGCCCCAGATGGGTGTCGCGCAGTCCCAAATCATGGAACACGAACACCAGTGGGACAATGATCGCAATGGGCGGTAAAAATCGCTGCGATAGCACCCAGTTCATATAGCCCTGGCTGCCCCAAAATTGCATTCGGGACAGGGCATAGGATGCAAACAACCCCATTATTATGGTAATRATGGTGGAGCCGACAGCGATGATGATGGAGTCCATAAGKGACTTGCGGCCATCATAAGAGTTCGAACCACTGGTACCAAAACCGCCGCTGCCACCCGATTGCACCTCGGATTTCGGGATGCCTAAAATGGTGACCCGGTAATTGTCCAATGTTGGCTCAAAATCAAAGACAACAACTTTGTCCTTGTTGAAGATCGCCGAGATTGGTTTGATGGATGTCAGGCCCCACCAGAAAATSGGGAACATGAAAAGCGCAACCAGTAATATGGARATCGCRTAGCGCAGRGCTGTTTTGATGGTAAAATCGGACATCAGAATCKGATCCTAAAAATCTTGATAAAGATGTTGGCGGTGATGACCACAAGAATAAGGGTCAGCAATGCGACGGTGGAGGCRTAKGGRAAATCAGCGTTCTTGAAGTAGATCGTGCCTGCATAAGCGGTCAGCGTTTCGGTGGCTGTGCCTGGCCCGCTATCGGTCATCACTTTCACATAATCATAGATGCGGAACAGATCGATGCCGCGTATGAGAACCGCCAGCGCGATAATTTTCGACATCATCGGCAGGGTCAGACGGAAGAAGGCTTGAACATCAGTTGCGCCATCAATGGATGCGGCTTCAAAGGGGTCTTTTGGCAGCGCGCGCAGGCCTGCAAGCATGATGAGCACCATAAAGGGCGTCCATTGCCAAACATCGGCGACGATCACACCAATCAGRGCGGTTGAACCATGRCCCAGAATTGGCAGGCCTGGCTCCAGAATGCCAAGGCTGTAAAGCATGTTGCTCAACACACCGAAGGAGCCGTCATACATCAGCAAAAACATCATGCCTGTTACGGCTGGTGGCACCACAAGCGGCAGCGTCATCAGCGCCCGCATCAGCCCAAATCCTCTGCGGTCGGTATCCAGCAGCAGCGCGATGCCCATGCCGAGCATCAGCTCGATGGTGATGGCAATGCCAGTATAGGTAAATGTCGTGCCAATGGCATCAATCACCCGGTAATCCTGGAAGACCTTAGTCCAGTTCCAACTAGGTTCGAATACATTTGTGCGCAACACCGGATTGCGATGATAGAGCGACAGCCAAGCTGAATATAAGACAGGATACAGGCCGAAAATGATCAGCATCGCGGATGCGGGGAACAGCCARGGTAAGGGATGTTCCGACGTTAGCCACCGCGGCATTTTACTGGTTTTTCCAGCCTGAGAATTATTCATTTATCCACACTCACATTTCCCGCCATCCACTTGAAACCCCAAGATAATTCCGCAGAAGCGCAAAATTTGATGTCATGCAACCTGCAGTAAATAAGGCGTAATGACCCTACTTTGACATTTGTCTTATGATCGCTGACATTTGCACAAAAGTTACGCCACAGAATACAAATGTCAAGAACAATTGAACATATGTCTATCTAATGGGCTCGYATATTATCGGTAATAAGAGGGGCGAGGGCGATGGTGTAAGCGCTAAAATCGCCGGTTTCAGGCACGAAAATGCTATCAGTAAAACCCCGGTGGGCAAGTTGTTGATATCTTGTTTTTGAGCAGGAGTTTTATGGCCATGCGTGGCTGAACCCTGAAAAGAAGGGGCCATCAAAATGATAAAATTTATATCGGATGCAGATATTGCCCGCGAAAGGGTGATTGGGGCCTAACCCCAATAATGCCCCGGCCCTAGTCCGTGTCGCTTCGTATCAGCACCAGTTCGCAGGTCATTAGAACGGCATTTTCGCCCGCCTGCAACATTCCCTGCATGATCTCGCCATTTATGCCAACAACGAGAATGTCGATGTCACTGCCTGAGTTTGCGCTGCCTTGCCAAACCTTGCCACTACGCACCAAAAATTCGGTGGCAAAACTTTCAAGAACACGGCCATTGCGGAACCGCGCGCCAATCAGGCTGCCAAGGCCGTAAATATCGGCCGCACCCCAGCCCAAATCTTGGCAAATGGCGATTAGCTCGTCGCCAATCTCCACATTAGGGCGCAGACGGAGAATAACGGCGCTGGCAGGTTTATGCTGTTGCGCTTCGGTTAGCTGCGCTGGGTGGAACAGTGTGAAGTTGGTCTCTGCATCAAAAGCGCCTTCAAACCGGGCATCAGGAAATGCCCAACCGGTTAGCGTGGTTGCGCTGCTTAATACGCAGGTGTCAGGCAACATATGACCGGCTGAATAGGTGCCGTTTTTGTCTCGCCACGCACCGTGACAATGGATGAACGGTCCACCTTCTCGCCAACCATATATGAACCCGGCTTCCTCAATCCTGCCTGGATGGTCAGCCGAGCAATCGATGATGTGGGTTTCACTCCACCAGGCAACGTGGTCTTCATCCGGGGAAGGGGCAGGCATGACAAAATGCATTGTCGATATTAATGCATCCTTGATCTGGAGACAGGCGGATAGATAGCCAAGCTTTGACAAGGCATCTGTAACGCCAGATAGCAATATCTGGCCTGCCGGCAGCTCAATTGAAATGGGTATGGCATCGGTTGGGCACACGGTATGCCGTTCGGTTGCAACAAGGCCCGGCTGTTCAATAACCCGCATCAGTTTGCTTTTGCCTCGGTTAGTTTACGTTCATATTCCGCGCGCACCAGTTTCTTGGTGATTTTGCCATATCCTGACTTTGGAATACTGTCCCAGAACTCAATGATCCTTGGCATTTTATAGCTGGCTATTTTGGGAGAAAGCCATGCTGCAAACGTATCAGCATCAACATTATCGCCTTTTGTTACCACGCAAACGGCGACGCCAATCTCACCCCATTTAGGGTCAGGAATGCCAAATATGGCGGTCTCGGTAATGTTGGGATGCATGAGGATTTTCTCTTCTATCTCACGCGGGTAGATGTTGGAGCCGCCGGAAATATACATGTCGGATTCTCGGCCCGTCAGATAGTAAAAACCGTCTTTGTCGACGTGGCCAATATCGCCTGTTCGAAACCATCCATTACGAAACGCTTTGTCGTTGGCCTCTGGATTGTCCCAATATCCGGCGAAAACAGCAGGGCCGATAAGGCAGAATTCGCCGGTTTCACCTGTGGCAACTTCATTGCCATTCTTATCCTGTATTTGAATTTGCATGCCGGTTCGCACCATGCCGCAAGTGCCTTCACGCATGGCTGTGTCTGTGCCATTGCCGTGTTGATCTGGGCGTAGGACGGTGATCGCGCCGGTAACTTCGCCCAAACCAAAATACTGCACCAGAACAGGGCCAAGCTTGTCCAAAGCATAAATCTGGTCGGCGCGGTACATCGGCGCGCCAGCATAGATAACGTGGCGCAAGCTGCTGTGATCTACCTGATCCACCGCGGGATGCTCCACCAGCATTTTTAAAATGGTGGGGACGGTGAACATATTGCTGACGCGCCAGCGCGCAATCAATTGCCAGATTTCCTCGGCATTGAAGCGATCTGAGCCGGGAATAATGGTTGGCACGCTGCGCGCGACCTGAATAAGTGCATGTATGCCTGCACCGTGCGAGAGCGGCGCGATRGCGATGGAGGCATCGGYCTCGGYGGTGCCGGGCAAAAGATCGGCCAGRTGATTGTTGATSACAAATGCCAAATGGCCGTGGGTCAAAACGGCAGCTTTGGGTTTGCCYGTTGTGCCCGATGTATAGAAGAACCAGCAAGGGTCATCATAATCGACTTCAGYCATGGCAGGYRCTTGCCCTGYATGGGCTGTTACAAGCTCATCATAGTCTTTGCCAAAGTCTAATTTGCCAATGGAGATGATAAATTTCAGGTCTGGCGCGCAATGCTTGGCATGATCGGGAAAGCCAGAGTGGCAAATCAAGCCAACGGCACCGCTGGATTGTGCAGACCAGGCCAGATCATCTGGCGTGCCCCTAAAATTGGCGGGCACCCAGACCGCACCTATGCGCCAGCAGGCAAAAGCGGATTCAAACAACTGGTTGCAATTGGAYGATTGAACAAGAATACGRTCGCCCTTTTTGACCCCATAAACCTGGGTCAAAGCCTGTGCCATGGCATTTACGCGRGTRTTGAGATCATTCCATGACCATTCTGTTTCACCCCAAACAAMCCCCGGCTTATTGCCCAGGCTACGCGCTGACTGCTCCAGAAATTGGGCAAGATTCATCAYCCGRTTCGACATACGCTTCATGGCTGTTATCCCTACTGAACCCGCTCGAGTATCGACACGTAATTCGATACAGCCGCGCCGCCCATGTTGAACACGGCACCCAGTTCTGCATCTTGAATYTGCATRTCACCAGCTTCGCCCATTAACTGCATGGCGGCCATTATGTGCATGGAAACGCCGGTTGCTCCAATCGGGTGGCCCTTGGATTTCAAACCGCCAGATGGGTTGACCGGCAAAATGCCGTCTTTGCGCGTCAAGCCTTCTCTTGCGGCTTTCCAACCTTCGCCGCGCGCGGTCAGGCCCATGGCTTCATATTCGATCATTTCAGCGATGGTGAAACAGTCATGGGTTTCAACAAAATCCAGCGCTTTGAGATCAATGCTTGCCATCTCCTTGGCTTGATGCCAGGCCAGATGCGCGCCCTCAAAAGCCGTCATGTCGCGGCGAGAAAGCGGGAAAACATCGTTCTTGTTGGCGCGAGCACGAAACCCGATGGCACGTTCAAGATCACGGGCTGTTTCGCGGTTTGTAATCACAATTGCGGCGGCACCATCTGAAACCAGTGAGCAATCTGTGCGGCGAAGTGGACCTGCCACCAGCGGGTTTTTATCCGAAATTTTGTTGCAGAAATCAAAGCCGAAATCCCGGCGCATATGAGCAAATGGGTTGTGAATGCCGTTGGCATGGTTTTTGGCGGCGATCATTGCCATTTCTTCGCTGCGGTTGCCGTATTTTTGAAAATAAGATTGGGCGATTTGGGCAAAGATGCCGGCGAAGCCACCCTCAACTTCTGCCTCTTCCTTGCGGTAGGAGGCGCTTAGCAAAATCTCTCCAATTTCTGCATTGGACGTTGCTGTCATCTTTTCAGCGCCTATTACAAGGGCAATATTTCCGCGCCCACTTTCAATGAAATCGACGGCGGAATACAGGGCTGCCGAGCCGGTTGCACAGGCGTTTTCTGTTCTAAGTGCGGGCGTGTGCTCTAACCCGGGAATGGCCACACTTATCAAGCCAGCTTCAAAACCTTGTTTTGAAAAACCATTGTTCAATACGCCAACAGAAGCAAAATCAACAGCTGAGGGATCAACACCGGCATGCTCCAGCGCAGCGCTTCCCACTTCGGCGATTAAAGCCTCGACATCGGGTGCGTCGCTTTTGCCAAATTGTGTGTGTGACCATCCCACCATGACTGCATCTGTTTTCATATTGTCCTCCTTGAAACCCCTTAAATGAGTTTTGACCCTAGCATTATCTGCAATTTAGTCGCGATATCTTTTGCACAAGAATACGAAGTCGCCGGGAGGGCGGGAACAGTCTGCCTTTAGTATTTCAGTGTGTTACGCGCCTTGTTGATGCTGTTGAGGCAGGCGGGTGAAATCTTGTCGATGTTTTTGGAGAAGCAGGCCAGTAACCTGCCAGAGCCCTCTTTTACATTTGAGCAGTGTTTTGCTGCATCACCCATGCACATCGCCAGCGCGCCATTTGCGCCTGAAATGACACTAATATTTGCGCGGCATACCGGCGAAATATCACGGCTGTGATCTGAAAGGCATTTGATAACGCGCCCTTCACCAGACTTTACCGCGCTGCAGAATTTCTTGTGATCCGTTGAGCAGGCTTTCCATGTTGAAAACGCAAAGCTGCGGATGGGGTTGGCGGCGTGCACATTTGCGATGGAGGCCATCATAAAAATGCAGGATATGGCGGTGATAATTTTCATGATTACTACTCATATGATCGGTGTTTGGGAGAGGGCTGCATCAGCTCTGCTTTGATAAGGGTGCTGATTGGGGTGCACAGAGCCGATGCAGAAGTTTAGAACTTAGAAGCGTGAGATGCTCCGGCTGCGCGTTGCTGTGTTGCCGCCAGAACCGGTATAAGTTGCGCCGCCGCTGCAAGTGCCATTTGCGCAAGACGTGCCGCCATTTCTGGATACAGAATTACCGTATATGCCAGTGCGTGTCTGCGATGATGTGCAGCCAGCACCAGGTACGCAGCTGGTATAGCCGTGTACAGAAGTCGTGCCGCCGTTCGGGCCTGTGGTTGTTGCATGGCGCTGGATGGCCGAAGCAGACTGGCTGGCAAGAACGATCATTACGAGAGCGATAGAGGCAGATTTCAACATTGGTATTCTCCGTTTTGGTTTGTTGCAGGACCGTGATTGGCTGCTGTACCAATATTTGAATTTTTTGTTTGCAGGCGTGTTTCAAAATCAGGCAGTTTTGTTGCAATTTGTAACAAGGCCAGAAAGTGGCTGATTTTATATTCAATAGAGATTACTGATTCTCTATGGAAAAAAATGAAAGCATATTTGTTGTTGAAGATGACCCCGATATTCGAGAACTTCTTGAGGATTATCTTGTTCAAAACGGATTTGATGTAACGACCTGCAATGGCGGCGCAGAGCTTGATCAAAAGCTTGCGGAGTTTGGCGAGCCGTCTTTTATAATCTTGGATGTTATGATGCCGGGGGAAGATGGGCTTTCTATCTGCCGCAGACTTCGCGCAACATCTGGTGTGCCCATTTTGATGCTAACGGCCAAATCTGAGGATATTGATCGGATCATTGGATTGGAAATTGGCGCGGATGATTATTTGCCAAAACCGTTTAACCCCCGAGAATTGCTGGCCAGAATCCGTGCTGTTTTAMGAAGAGGCRTYGYCCCTCAARATGTTGGAACACGTATTAGTTTTGCCGGRCTTRTCATGGACAAGGACAGCCGCTCAATAAACGCACCCGATGGTAGCCCTATTGAACTGACGGCGGCAGAGTATGATTTGCTGGATTGTTTTGTKACGCGGCCGGGGMGRGTGCTTTCTCGTGATCAGTTGATGGACTGGACCCGAGGTCGGCAGGCYGATGTGTTTGATCGCACCATAGATGTTCAGCTCAGTCGRCTGCGCAAAAAGATAGAACTGGATGATACGCCGCTTTTCAAGACCATTCGCGGGCAAGGGTATATTCTRACCGCTACAATTGAGAAGGCKTAGAMGATGGTCCGYCAATTGCTTGGGAATTTAAGTTTTGCCGGYCGCATGAGCCTTCTCATCGGTATTTTGATTTTTGGGCTGTCATCGATTGGCATCGCCTTTAACTACATCACGAAAAGCCCGGTWTCAGAGCGGGCAATCTCGTTGCCAGAACGTATCGCTGCAACTGTCGTATTGGTTCAAAGTGCCAATGGCGAGCAACTTGACCAAATTCTTCGCGCCATTAATTCTGATGATTTGAAAATTGATTTTTCGGATATGCCTGCTGCCTTTGATGAGAAAAACCAACGCCATGCAGAGGCTGAGTGGTTGATCGCGCAGCAACTTGAAAACCCTGACAACCACGAGATTGTCGTTGTATTCTACTCTGAATTCACCAACCGGCCTGTGCTGCGTTTGCTGGATACCTTTTCATCAGCTTCGCGTTCACCTTTGGAAATTTCGGTGAGTTTAAGCGATGGTTCCTTCGTGCATTTTGTGACCCGCGGCTCTGTCACGCGGCATTTCTTTGGTGTGCCACCAGGTTTTACCATCGGCATTATGGGCGCGATAATGGCGTTGATTGCCATTTGGGTGGTGATGCGTGAATCGCGTCCGTTGCGTGAGCTGGAATTTGCTGTCAACGCGTTTGCGAGCAATGCAGAACCTGAACATGTGAAGCCCAAAGGGGCGTCGGATCTGCGCAAGTTGACGGTTGCCTTTAATGCGATGCAGGCACGTATCGCGGAGCTGGTAACGGCGCGCACTTTGCTGCTAGGCGGTATCTCGCACGACCTTCGCACCTATCTCACACGATTACGACTGCGGGTCGAGAGCCTTCCAAACGAAGCTTTTAGGGACAAGGCCGTGCGTGATTTGGACAACATGTCCAACTTGCTAAACGACGCTCTTGCTTTGGCGCAGGGCACGGATATTCAGAATAATTTCGAGGCGATTGATATCTCATCCTTGATGGCAACGGAGCTTGCGGACCGGGATAATGATTGTATCGCAGCAACCCAAAACGATAGTGGCGAGCTGATCAGAGTTAATGCCAACCCCGTGGCATTTCGGCGGATGTTCAATAATTTACTGGATAATGCATGTCGGTATGGCACGCACGTTGAGGTGCAGGTCACCCAGCATGATGGCCTCGCCATTATTCATATTGATGATGATGGCCCCGGCATCCCGCTAGAACATTGCAATTCTGTGTTTGAACCGTTTTTCACGGTTGATCCTTCCAGAAGCGTTCAAACCGGCGGTAGTGGGCTTGGGTTGGCCATAGCCAAGCAAATTGCCGAGAGCTGCGGGGGCACGATTTCCGCAACGATCTCACCGTTGAACGGCGCCCGCATCAGCATTGCCTTACCTGCTGCCTAGGGTGTTATCGGATTTTTGCTATCGGCCAAAATCTTGCCACCAATGGCAATGAAACACACACCCGTTGCTCGCTCTATCCAGTGTTGTGCATTTTTAAGCCGAGATATGACCCGGTTGGAAGACATGAACAGGGTGACGAGTGCATACCACGTCAATGAGCTCGCCATGACGATGGCAATCATTGTGATCATAACCCAAAGTGGCATTGCATTGGTGATGGCGGTTGCGAATACGCTGGTGAACAAAACAATGGCTTTGGGGTTGGTGAGCGTCACCAGAAACCCAAACAGAAGCGGATTCCCTCTTTGGTTCAATTCGGTGTCCTCGAATTCCGAGGCGACAGGTTTGCTGAAAATCAATTTGAAGCCAAGATAGGTGAGATAAAGCCCGCCTAAGATCCGAATGACCCAAGCCAGCCATTGGTATTCAATCAAAATGGCAGACAGTCCCAACAGGCTCAAACTTGCGTAACAGCCCAATCCAAAAGTTACACCTAGTGTTGTTTGCAGCCCCGCTGAGATGCCGCGCGTCATGGAGGATTTGACCACTGCAATAAAATCGGGCCCAGGCAGCATCAGCGCAGGAATGAAAATCGCGAACACGCTGACAAACGTTAATGTCCAATCCATAGAGGTATCTTCCCAAATAATTTGGTCAAGATTAGTGCAATACAATCTTCTTGACAATAGGTCAGTAATGCTGACCTATTATGTTTTTCTTTGTAGGTACCGTTATGTCCACGCAAGACCGTTCAGAACTTTGGCAACCAAAATACGCCTCACGCAACTCAAGGATTCAGGCATCTGAAATCCGTGAACTGCTCAAGCTTTTGGACCGCCCGGATTTGATCTCTTTCGCCGGAGGCATTCCTGATCCCGCGCTTTTCCCGGTTGAGGAGGTCCGCTTGGCTTATCAATCAGTTTTGGCCGATGATGCGGATGCCAGCCGGGTGTTGCAATACTCCATCAGCGAGGGTGATCCAAAACTGCGCCAATGGATTGTTGGATACATGGCGTCAAAGGGCGTCGCTTGCGATCTTGAAAATATTCTGATCACCAGCGGTTCTCAACAGGGGCTGGAGTTTTTGGGCAAGCTTTTCCTGTCTCCCAACGATACCGCATTGGTGATGGCACCAACATATCTTGGTGCTCTGCAGGCRTTTGCGGCGAATGAGCCGAACTATGATGAATTGCAGCTAGAGGATACCAACCGCACCGCCGAATCCTATTCTCAAGGAGCTGAGGCCGCTGGCGGTGAGGTGAAGTTTGCCTATRTCGTGCCGGAGTTTTCAAACCCATCGGGTGAAACTTTGACATTACAAACGCGGCAAAAACTTTTGGAGCTATCGCGCGAGTTGGATGTGCCGATCATCGAGGACAGCCCCTATTCTGAACTGCGCTATGATGGSGCTGCTGTTGCGCCTATTCAGGCGCTAGATGTGCAGCATTGCGGATCGATTGATGCTTCGCGCGTTATCCATTGCGGTAGTTTTTCGAAAGTCTTTATGCCGGGGCTGCGTGTTGGCTGGATWTGTGCTTCGCGTCAAATCATCGAGCGGCTAACGCTTATCAAGCAGGCCGGTGATCTTAACAGCTCGGCCATCAATCAGGCAGTTATGCTGCATTTGGCAGAGCAGCTCTTTGAGAGCCAGGTGAGCGCTGCTTGYGRYAGCTACCGCGATAAACGCGATGCRATGYTAAGCGCCYTRGAAARYMRYATGCCCGAYGGSGTGYATTGGACCAARCCTGAAGGCGGGYTGTTTATCTGGGTCACCCTGCCGGAAAAAATCGATACGGCCCAGCTGTTAAAGCAGGCTGTTGAGAGCGAAAAAATAGCGTTTGTACCCGGACAYGCCTTTTTTGTTGATGGCCGGGGYRAAAACACAATGCGATTAAGCTTTTCTTTGCCAGACCCAGAAACGATCAAGGCTGGCATCGAACGCTTGGGCAAGCTGGTACAATCGGAATTGGCTTAACGRCCCATCCAGCCGCCATCGACAGTCACTATGGTGCCGTGGACATAATCTGATGCGGACGACGCCAGGAACACTGTTATGCCTGCAATGTCTTCGGCTTTCCCCCAACGGCCCGCAGGAATACGCTCAAGAATAGATTTGGAACGCGCCGGATCAGCCCGTAAAGCCTCGGTGTTATCAGTCGCAATATAACCCGGCGCAATGGCGTTTACGTTGACGCCATGCGGTGCCCACTCATTGGCAAGTGCTTTTGTCAACTGGCCGATTGCCCCTTTTGAAGCAACATAGCCTGGCACATTGATGCCACCTTGAAAGGTGAGCAGGGAGGCCGTGAAAATGATTTTCCCGGAGCCGCGTGCGAGCATTGTTTTGCCAATTTCYCGGCTCAGGACAAATTGTGCCGACAGATTGACYTCAATAACYTCATCCCAATCAGCGTCATTATGCTCAGCAGCAGGTGCGCGTTTTATGGTGCCAGCATTATTGACTAAAATGTCGATAACAGGGTTTTCTCGGCTCACCTTGTCAGCAAAAACATGCAGGGCTTTACGGTCTGAAAAGTCGCATTGATAGGGGGTGAATTTCCGCCCCAATGCTGTCACCTCTTTCTCGATTTCGCTACCAGATGYTTCCAGTGTYGCGCTKACGCCGATGATATCTGCGCCAGCTTCRCAAAGGGCAAGCGCCATACTTTTGCCAATRCCACGTTTGCAGCCTGTTACCAGGGCTGTTTGTCCCGTTAGGTCAAAGCGATCCAAAATGCTCATGCAAGGTGTCTTTCTTGATTTATCGAGAGGTGCGAACGGGCTGTGTTGATCAATTTCCGCCGGGCGCAGGATAAAGCAATTCTGGCAGCCACATGGAAAGTTGAGGAACAAATGTCAGCAGCAACAATACAGCGACCAATGGAATTAGGAAAGGCGCTGTGGCTGTGACGCATCGTTCAAACGGGACATCTGACACTTTGGACAAGACGTARAGCACCARGCCAACGGGCGGTGTCAAAAGGCCAATCATCAGGTTCAAGATCAAAATAATCCCAAAATGAACCGGATCGACACCCAGTTGCACGGCAACAGGYAGCAACACGGGTGTYAAAATCGTAATGGCAGCAATGGTTTCCATAAAGCAGCCAACGACCAAGACAATGAGCATGATGATGAGCAGGATAGTGGTTTTATCTTCGGTCAGGCCAAGCAACTCGCTGGCAAAGAGTTGGGCGACCTGATTGGCSGTCAGAATCCACGCAAAAATCGCAGAGGCTGCRACAATCATCATGATGGATGCCGTGATYTCCACCGTGTCCATGGAAACGCGRAGCAGGCGTTTAAAATCTAGCGTGCGATACACAACCAGTCCCAAAAACAAGGAATAGGCAACGGCTGCAATGGCGGCTTCCGTGGGCGTGAAAACGCCGAATAAAATGCCGCCAACAATAATCATGGGGGTGAATAGTGGTAAAATCGCATGTTTGAGTGACGTAGCAAAATAATGCCAGCGGAAGCGTTCATCGCGCGGGTAATTTCTCATTTTAGCGAAGTAGGCCACCATAATCATCAAGGCAAATGCCATGATCAGGCCRGGRATTAGCCCCGCGGCGAACAGMTTGCCAATAGACGTATCGGCAATCACGCCATAGACAACAAGCGGCAGGGAGGGCGGAATAATTGGCCCGATTGTGGAGGAAGCAGCGGTGATGCCAACCGAGAAATCGGTGTCATAACCCGCATCGCGCATGGCTTTAATCTCGATATTGCCGAGCCCACCTGCATCGGCAACGGCGGCGCCTGACATGCCWGCAAAAATRACACTGGCRCCRACRTTCACATGRCCCAAACCRCCATGCATCCAGCCAACWGCGGCGCGGGCAAAAGTRAARATTTTKGTGGTGATGCCAGAAGTGTTCATCAARTTGCCGGCCATGATGAAAAACGGCACCGCAATAAGCGGGAAAGAGTTGATGCCGTTGACCATATTATGCAGCACGACAACAGGTGGTAAGCCGTCAATCACGATAAAGATCAGAGATGCTGTACCCAGTGCGACGGCAATGGGCGCGCCAGCAATTAACAGCAAGAATAAGATAATGAAGAGGAGAATCAGGGCCATATTTGCTCGCGTTTAATCAGRTATTTCTGGRTGGGAATGTTCTTCCAATTCGCGCAGAACATCGTTTGATGGCTGGCGAATTTTGCGGATCAACCAGAGGAAAGAGAAGATGGCCATSGCGGCAAGGGCGGCCGAGACRCACCAGTACAGCAGGCTTTTTGGAATCTCGATTGATGCCATTTTTGTGCGCGTTTTTTGCGCAAGGATCACGGCCTGATAGGAGAGGTATCCGTAAAAAACAAATGACAGCAATTCCATNGTGACGGCGAGGGCTTTGCCCATGGGCGGCGACAAATAGCGGTAGAAAAATTCCAGAAATATGTGGCTGCCTTTGCGGGTGACCGAAATGGCCCCGAAATAGGCAACAATGATCAACACATAGCGGGCAATTTCTTCGGTCCAGGCCAGGCTGTCATTCAACACATAGCGTGTGAAAAACTGAAGGAATACGATGATCGCGAGGCCCCATAAGGCAATCAAGCCGGGAATGTCCACGAGGCCAAAGTCGGAGACGTCGACTTCGGGGTCGATGAAAACAATTTCAGGGCGCGCTTCATCAGCGCGCCCATTATCTGAGTTGGTTTGGTTCATGATAATGTCTTGTTGCGTATACTGTTAAAGTTCACCAAGACGCTTAAAATGATCCATTGTGTAGGGAACGCCATCAGCTGTGAGCATTGGTTTTACAGCATCCTGGAATGGTTTTTTGTCAACTTCATTGACTGTGATGCCCTGATCACGGAACCATGAAATCAAGTCGACTTCAGACTGATTGATTTCTTTTGAAACACGCAATGCTGCGTCTTCCAGAACTTCGCGCACAACAGCTTCATCATCACCAATGCGGGCCAATGCATCATCGGATGCGATGATCAGCAGTGAATTGAGGATGTGGCCTGTCAGATTGATGTTTGTCTGAACTTCATAGAATTTTTTGAATTTGATGGTTGGCAGTGGATTTTCCTGCGCATCAACCACGCCCTGTTGCAGAGCCAGATAAACTTCAGAGAATGCCATTGGTGTTGGGTTCGCGCCCACAGCATTGGGGAACATCAACATAACCGGTGAATTGGGCACCCGAATTTTCAGGCCCTTCATATCGTCTGGTGTCAAAATAGGCTTGTTGGAGGTTACGTGGCGCTGACCATAATAGACAAGGCCCATGACCTGATTGCCSGTWGCATCRTGATAYCCWGAGGAYARTTCTTTGAACARATCACTGCTRCGATAGGACAACCAGTGATCCCAACCGCGCATGATGAASGGATAATCAGAGATCGCAATTGGACCGTAATAACGCTCYACAAAACTTGGGCCRGTGTAGATGATGTCTACCGCGCCAATGCYCAGGCCTTCGTTGATTTCTACTTCTTTACCCARWGAAGACGCSGGGAATACTTTCAGATCAACNCGTCCRTCGGTGCGTTTGGCGATTTCTTCAGCGGCCCATTCGGCTGTTACATGGTAGGCAGAGCCGGATTCATAGACATGCGCCCATTTGAGTGTCTCTGCAGCATAGGCACCAGATGCGCCGTACAGTGCAACGCAGCCAACCGCAATTGCGGTGGTGAATTTCTTGATAGTCATAACTTCCTCCCAAAACACCCGACCCTGCGCCGGGCTTTTAAAGTGACGTTATTTTCCAAAAAACTGGAAATTGACGTCAATTTATATATCTTGTATATCAGTTATACCACATTGACAAGACATGGCTTTGCGCAGGTTCGCAAATCCGCTAGTGTGGCCAGCAGGGAAGCCCGTAAATGTTAGAACAAAGTTGTGATTGGCGCATGAATACCAGCCCACCTGAGAGAGCGAAGCCGACGCGAAGGAAGAGAGCACAAAACACAGCTCCCTCTGGCGTTGTGCGCCATCGCGCAGACTCGGCCTCAACGCTATCTGATGTTCAGTACGAACGATTGCATGCCGCTATCATTTCAATGGATATTGTGCCTGGAACGGCGATTTCCGAGAAGAATATTGCACTTGAACAAGGTATAAGCCGTACGCCCATTCGCGAGGCAATTTTAAGATTGGCCAGAGAAAACCTGGTTGAGGTGGTTTCTAAATCCGGCACTTTTGTTGCGCGTATTCCCATTTCAGCCCTGCCAGAAGCTTTGATAGCGCGGCGTGCATTAGAGGGTATGACAGTTCGCTCTGCCGCTCGTAGTGCCAGCCGCAGTCAAATTCTTGAGCTGCAAGCCCTCATAGAGCGCCAGCGGGAAATGATGGGGCGTGATGATATAAAGGGCTTTCATCTGGTTGATGATGATTATCATGCGAAGATCGCCAGTATAGGCAAGCTTCCCGGTCTTTGGCGGCTTGTGCAGCAGGTCAAGCTTCAGGTTGATCGGTTTCGCCATATGACCCTTCCTGAAGAGGGGCGCATGGCCATGGTCATTGATGAGCATGCCGCTGTTGTGACAGCGATTGAGCAGGGCGATGAAAAATTGGCTTGTGCCAATATGGAAATTCATCTTTCAGGGCTGCAACATCATTTCGCCTACTGGATAGAGATAAACCCCGATTATTTTATTCACGACATTGATCTGAATGATATCGCCCAAGTCTAAACCCACAAATACCAATACAAAATGGAATAATACATGACCATCGATATCCGTCAGGTCTCTAGCCCGCTTGAAACAAAGTCTTTTGATACCACACAGCTGCGCCATAATTATCTGCTGCAATCGCTGTTTCTGGATGCTCAGATAACGATGACTTATAGCCATTTGGACCGCACCATTGTGGGGGGTGTAGTGCCGGTAGATGCGCATCTGTCTTTGGTTTCGTGCAAGCAGATTGGTTCTCCGAATTTTCTCGATCGCCGTGAAATTGGCATCATCAATATTGGCGGCGATGGCACAGTAACGGCCGATGGTACGGCCTATGATTTGACCCACACAGACTGCCTCTATTTGCCCATGGGTACAAAAGATGTGCGGTTTGCAAGTGCGGTAAAGTCAAATCCCGCGCGGTTTTATTTTGTAAGTACACCGGCTCATCATGCCCATGTCGCCATCAAAATCACGGCACAAGATGCCAATCGGCTGGAGCTTGGTAGCCAGGCCGATGCCAATGTGCGTGTGTTGCGCCAGTATATCCATCCTGATGTCTGCTCTAGTTGCCAATTGGTGATGGGCATTACCATGGTTGAGGATGGCAGTGTGTGGAACACCATGCCTTGTCATACCCACGACCGGCGCTCAGAAGTGTATCTGTATTTTGATATGAAGCCGGATACGCGCGTTATTCATCTGATGGGCGAACCTGACGAAACCAGGCATCTGGTTGTCGCGAATGAGCAAGCCATTTTGTCGCCCGGTTGGTCAATACACAGCGGTGTTGGTACGGGCCGTTATGGCTTTATTTGGTCGATGGCCGGCGACAATCAGGATTTCACGGACATGGATTTCGTTGCCATGAAAGATTTGCGTTAGGTTTTGTCGCTATCTGACCACTATATTAAATTTGGTTCTTTGATATCATTGGCAGCAATTAAGTTGATACAGGAAAGCTAGTGACCAAAAATAAAGAAGGCGCGCGACGACCACCCACTGAGACTGATGTCGCCAAGTTGGCTGGTGTGTCCCAGTCGGCGGTGTCTCGTTCTTTTACGCCTGGTGCGAGCGTGGCGGAGAATACGCGTAAGAAGATTCTCGAAGCAGCCGATGAGCTTGGCTATCAGCCGAATTTGTTGGCGCGCTCTTTGGTGACCAATAAATCTAATATTATTGCACTTGCGATCAGCCATCTGGAAAATCCGTTTTATGCGCAGGTTGTCAAAGAGCTCTCGGAGCAATTACGCGCAACCGGGCGGCATATCTTGTTGTATACGACGCCATCTGACCAAGAAACCGACCCGGCACTAGAGCGGGTGCTTAGCTATCGGATCGACGGGTTGATATTAGCGGCCACCAAAGCTTCCACGGAATTGCGTCTGCAGTGTCTTAAATCTGGTGTGCCGATTGTGCAGATAAACCGGGAGACGCAATTGCCTGCTATTTGTACCGTCAGAGGAGAGAATCGCCGTGTCGGAGAGCAAGTGGCCGAGTTTTTTCTGGCTGGTGGCCATAAACGATTTGCGTTTATCGGCGGGACCGCCAAATCCGGGACAAGCCGTGTGCGGCAAGAAGGCTATGTTGACACCCTTAAAGCGCATGGCATTGATGATGTTCAAATCACACAAGGCGATTACACTTTTGAGGCGGCCGCGCTGGCTGCYCRTTCTCTGCTGAGCTGGGACAAGCGACCYGATGCCATATTCTGYACATCGGACTATACGGCCTTTGCGGTGYTAGATGTCGCCAARCGYGGGTTYGGATTAAAAGTWCCGCAAGATATTTCGGTTGTCGGRGTCGATGATGTCCCCGAAGCATCCCATGCAGTCTATGATCTCACSACATTYTCWCTGCCYGCWTCAGCATTGGTTGCWGAAGCTATAMAGGTTCTTGATTTGATGATTGAAAACCCGGGCCGRAGAGCTGTGCACAGGGARGTAAGTGGCGAATTGATTATCCGTGGTTCGGCAAAATTACCCCCAAATATTAAGCATATACAAGACAATTAGGYATTTTYGACTGGTTTTTGCATACGTATGCAAAATASATATTGCATRCGTATGCAATATGGTGTTGRAATRATYTCMTKGATAGAYCAGTAAACGACAGCGGCATCKTGTCYGCGGAAACAGGGGACTAATATGGTACAGTTTGTGATTGTTAGCTTCGCAGTTGTTTCGGCGTTYTATTATCGCGGCGCACCATATTTCTATGCAAAATGTGGTGCGTTTAAACGTTAGCAGAACATGTGAATTCCTAGATTCACACCAATCATTTCATTCTTYAAAATCGGAATTTCAAAATGCCTCGTCAGTTAGACAGCGGCCGCATAGCCGCAACTCTTAAGCGCACMGCAAAAAYCATTCGTGCCAACAATAACGCTGCTTCCTTGTCCAAATTCGCYGTTCTGCAGCCGGAAATAAAAACCACCAAGCAAGGCGTCCTTGTTGCTGCCACAGGCAAATTTACCGGGCGGTCCCCGGGTGATAAATTCATCGTTGTTGATGATATGACCCAAAATACAGTTTGGTGGGAAAACACCAACGCCATGAAGGGSGATGATTTTGACCTTYTGTTRGGCGATATGCTTGAYCAYYTGGCGGGCGAGGAGCTTTTTTTACARCAACTYTATGCTGGTGCAGACAAGTCCAACACGTACAACGTTGATGTTTGGACACCTAGCGCATGGCACGCTTTGTTCATTCGCTCGCTGCTTATTGAGCCWAATGAGGCCGAACTTGCCGAATTTCTTGCCAATGTGAGTATTGTGCATGTGCCGACATTCGAAGCCAGCCCAGAGCGCCACAATACAAAATCCAGCACCTGTGTTGCACTAGACTTGAGCCGCAATACTGTATTGATTTGCGGTACAGCCTACGCTGGTGAAATCAAGAAATCTGTCTTCTCCCTGTTCAATTACCATGCGCCAGACGCTGATATCTTACCGATGCATTGCTCTGCCAATGTGAGCGAACAAAATGATACGACATTGTTTTTTGGCCTGTCGGGAACGGGTAAAACGACCCTTTCAACTGCGGCAAACCGTGCATTGGTGGGTGATGATGAGCATGGCTGGAGCGCCGATAAGATATTCAATCTTGAGGGCGGCTGTTATGCCAAAGCCATCGATTTGAGTGAAGAGAAAGAGCCGGAAATTTTTCAGGCAGCCAAACACCCCGCTGCGATGATGGAAAACGTTGTCATTGACCCAGGCACAGGTGAGCCGGATTACTCAGATTCTAGCCTGACCGAAAATACCCGCATCGCTTATCCGTTGGATGCAATTCCAAACCGGGTTGATAGCGGTGTGGCGTTTCCTCCCAAAAACATCGTTTTGCTGACCGCAGACGCATTTGGTGTGTTGCCGCCAATTGCGCAGCTCACCCACGCACAGGCAATTTACTATTTTCTGTCGGGATACACTGCCAAGGTGGCGGGCACGGAACGTGGTGTTGTTGAACCAAGTGCAACATTTTCCGCATGTTTTGGCGCTCCGTTCATTGCAAGGCACCCGTCTGTTTATGGCGAGTTGCTGGCGAAACGACTGGCGAACAGTGATGCCAAATGCTGGCTGCTGAATACTGGTTGGACTGGCGGGCCTTACGGGGTTGGTGAGCGCATTTCGCTTAAAACYACCCGCCGCATTCTYGAYGCYGCACTWTCGGGYGAGYTGGATAATGCCGAATACCGAACRGATAYGATATTCGATTTGAAAGTGCCGCAAAGCATTGAGGGTGTTGAAGATGATCTTCTTTGCCCGGCCCAAAGCTGGCCTGAYCAAAACGCATTTAACAYCACGGCGACTARATTGCTGGGGCTGTTTGATGARAATTTCGATGAACTTGGACCTCGCGCCAAATCACTYGTAGCGGGYAGCTCTCTCAAAACRGTAGCTGCATAGCATTTGACCGCTGACTTAATTTTTGGCGCATAAAACACATAGGATGAAACATGGCTCTTATCACCCTCCGTCAACTTCTCGATCACGCGGCTGAGCATGGTTATGGCATGCCNGCCTTTAACATCACCAATTTGGAAACCTTGCAGGCGGTGCTTGCGGCGGCTGACAAAACCAACAGYCCGGTCTTGCTACAAGCCAGCCGGAGCGCGCGCAGCTATATTGATGATGTTTTCATCAAGCATATGTTTCACGCTGCTATAGAGCGTTATCCGCATCTGCCAATTTGTCTTCATTTAGACCAYGGCAATGARCTTAAAACRTGTGTGTCRGCCATGAATATCGGGTTCTCTTCCGTGATGATGGATGGCTCATTAATGGCGGATGCCAAAACACCTTCAAGTTATGAATAYAATGCATCAGAAACGTTGGCTGTCGTGGAACGGGCTCATGCGCGCGGCGTGTCCGTTGAAGGTGAAATTGGGGTACTCGGTTCGCTTGAGACCGGCGAGGGCGAAAAAGAGGACGGTCATGGCTTTGAAGGCAAGCTCAGTGTTGCCCAATTACTGACAGAYCCTGACGAAGCAGTTCGTTTTGTGATGGATACCAATGTAGATGCGCTGGCTGTGGCCGTGGGCACATCGCACGGGGCTTATAAGTTTTCYCGGCTTCCGACTGGCGATATTTTGGCCATGGATTTGATCGAAACCATCCACAAATTGCTGCCTTACACGCATCTGGTYATGCACGGTGCATCRACAGTTCCGCGAGATTTGCARGATTTGATYAACGACAATGGCGGCGATATTCCCTCAACCTTTGGAGTRCCKCTGTCTGARGTKGAACGTGGCATCAAAAACGGCGTGCGCAAGATCAATATCGATACGGATATTCGTATGGCAATGAGCGGATCAATGCGTAAATTCCTCGGTGAGAACCGCTCAAGCTTTGATATTCGTGCCATTCTCAAGCCTGGCAGAGAGCGTACAATTGCTCTTTGTACTGAACGTTATGAACAGTTTGGCTGCGCTGGTATGGCCGATAAAATCAAGGCGATTCCGCTGATTGCCATGGCTGACCAGTATCGATCGGGATTGTATCAACCCAGGGCGGCGTGAACAGAGAATTGTGCTTAGGAGCGGATNGGGCTTAGGCCTTATCCGGCTTCGTTAGAGACCGCTTTTGTGCCCTGGACGTAATATCGAAGCACGTTTTCCTCGGCATGTGTTGATGAGAATAATTGCGGTGAATTCCAYTTTGGGTCTTCSCCGGAAAACARCTCAAAGAAACCAATAGATGTGTTGATRTCRTCKGCKGCATTTTCTTTAAACGACCACCAAATCCCGATTTTATCGAGTGATGGCGCAACCGAGGTTTCGAAATCAAAATCYTGCGCGATAACCGCCGAGCGKAYATTTAGGCAAAAAGCGACATAGACATACCCCTCTGGCCAGAAATAGGCCGGGTTGGTCTTGTTTGCCTTGCTCGGAAATTTGACAAYGGAGATGGGATTTTCTTTTATCARYTCGCGCAACATGATACCSGCTGCAAAGGTTACGTAGTTTCTTTTTTGGCCGCTATCATKTGGCTTTTGAGCTTCRAATGCTTTGACCCAGCTTAAAAACACATGRCGTAGTYTTTCGCYGTTGATTTCATACTCAACACCGGTTTCAGCGGAGAGTTCGATAACTTGTTGAGAAAAAGCATCGATGAACCAGCGCATCCTGCGRGCCGCGCGATGYACCGGRCGGTCATTGGTATCGGGTAATTTTGTGGCAGTTAGGTTCACCCAAAATCCTCTTGGCTACACAATGTTCARATAATACTGGAACAGCGATGACATGGCGTCGTTATCAAGCYTTTTGTCGAAAATYTTATYGCGGTCACTTTCAGCAATTTCGCAGCAAGTATCCAGCAATTCACTCTCCGTCGTGTTGGCAGARCYRCGSGGCAAAAAGAACCACAACGAAGCTGCAAAGGACGCAGCAACTGTGATTTTAGGGCCATCGGGTGACGCACCAAAAACAGGAGCGCTGATGTTTCTGAAGACCTTTTGATTCATCAACAACGAGAACAGGGTTGCAGCTTGTTCGGCGCCAGATTTCTCATCATGGTTAGCGATGTCATCCAAAAGCAATTGTAGACAGGTGGCACAAAGGAATTCGCTTAAAAGCGGGTTGTCTTTGCCAAGTTTTTTAACTGAGTAGGACAGACCAAAATAAAGAACACCGGCGCTCGCCTCAATATTAGCGTTTGCAACTGAGAATCCATCGGGGCCAAAAAATGATGTATCTGGCATGCTGTTTTTTTGAAAAGGACCGCCCAGAACCCCGCAAGAACGCGCTTCCATCTCTAGTGTTATCTCATCTGCACCGCGAAACAGAGAAGCAGGTAAGTCGCTCATCGGTTTTGGCAATGCCGAGTTCGTATTAGAAGATAGGACTTGCCCGCCTTTGCGCACGGCAAATCTCAAGCCCCGAAGAGCGTCTTTCACGAGCAGACTAGGCATATTCAATGGGCGCTGGTGCATCGGTTTTTTCATTTTTAAATCGTTGCGTTTGTCACAGTCTATTACTTTGTCGGTGTTTTCTCCATAAAAATAAGGGTCGCATCCAGATTTTTGACCACAGCCTGAGAGCCAAGCCCCAATGCGTTTTGCGCAGATGAAGCCTGAGCCAGCCGCACGCAGTCTTGCGGACCCATATTTAAATGAAGACCGGTGGCAAATCCGGCGTTGAAACAATCGCCGCAGCCGCAGGTGCAAACGACATCGATATCATAAGCCGGGATCTCAAATTTCACGCCGGAGCTGTGCCTGTACGCGGCCCCCAATTCACCAAGCGTTAGGATGACACATCCCGCTCCCATGGAGAGTAAACTGTCTGCAATATCATCGGTGTCGACCATGCCGGAAAGCGCCATAGCTTCTTCCTCCGATGGCATGAAATAGTCCGTATAGGGCAGTAGTGGTTCGATAAGCTTGAGGTCTTCTTTGGTGGAGGCAAAAACGTCCAAGGTCGTTGTGCATCCTTTTGCTTTCGCTGCGGCCATAATCTCTTTGGTGCGACCTTTATCCATCGCATCCATCAAGCCAACGCCGCCCACATGGAGGATTTTGGTGTCCAACACGTCGTCGATTTGCTGATCATTTATATAAAAGCCGCCTGTTGCACCTTTCTTATGCAGGGCAGGGCGCTCGCCATTTGCCCTGGTGTTGACGATGGAMGATGATGTTGTGAAATYGGGGCAGRTTTCCATGTTGGTGATGTCCACRCCGTAGCTGGACAGTTTTTGYAGCACCCAATCGCCCATGTCATCTTTRCCGACACCGCCGACRGCCTGAACTTTGAGRCCGTGTTTTGCTGCAATAATGGCAGCRCTTCCTGCGGCCCCAGATACAGCAATCGTCAATTCATCGATAAAATAKGTRTCACCACCGGGCGGTATGCTGGATACRGGCCTYCCCARGCAATCGAAGGTATAAAAGCCGACCGAGGTGTAATCGAATGTCATCAAAGCTACCTTTGTCTCTGGCCGGTTTCGYTATCAAAAAAGTAGAGCCTATCCATATCGAAGACGATTTTTTGRTCTTTGCCAAGGCTTGATTGATAATTTCGATCSGCTCTGACCTCAAARTCCTTACCATCSACTTTGAGGGTCAGRTAGGTCATGTCACCYGTTGGTTCTATGCCGTAGACAGARCCYTGAAGRTGTGCSRCCTTTTCGTCATCACCCACGACATGGCARTCTTCKGGGCGCACACCCAGTTGGATGGGCCCGTTGGTTTTKATCTTTAAATTTGGGATCTGGATGCCTTCAGATTTAAAGGTGYTGYCCTCAATGACACCGGCAACRATGTTCATSGGCGGCGCCCCAATGAAGCTGGCAACAAAGGTGTTGGCCGGGTCCGAATAAATCTGGGCCGGTGTTCCTATCTGCTGGATAGACCCGGAATCCATAATGACGATGCGATCCGCAAGCGTCATGGCTTCAATCTGATCATGGGTCACATAGACCGTTGTGATTTTGAGTTGCCGTTGCAAATGCTTGATTTGAATGCGCATGGTTTGGCGCAATTTTGCGTCCAGATTAGAAAGCGGCTCGTCCATCAGGAAAACTTGCGGCTGGCGAACGACGGCGCGGGCCAGGGCCGCCCGCTGGCGCTGTCCGCCAGAAAGTGCGCCTGGTTTGCGATCAAGATATTCGCCCATCTCCACCATATCAGCCGCACGGCGCACGAGCTTATCCTGGTCTGCCTTGGGAACGTTTCTCATGCGCAGAGGAAAGCGGATATTCTCATACACTGTCATATTGGGGTAGAGGGCATATCCCTGAAACACCATGGCAACATCCCGGTCCCGTGCGTCGATGTCATTCATCAACTCGCCATCCATCCGGATTTCGCCGTCGGTGGGTGTTTCAAGGCCCGCAATCATACGCATGGTTGTGGTTTTGCCACAGCCAGAAGGTCCCAGCAAAACCAAAAACTCTTCATCAATAATATCGATGTTGACGTCTCTGACGCCCCATACAGCGCCCCATTTTTTTTGTATTTTTGAAAGTTGTATATTGGCCATGAAGTTACCCTTTTACCGCGCCCATAGTCAGGCCGCGTGACAGATGTTTTTGAATTGCAACGACAAGCAAGAAAACGGGAATGAATGCGAGGAATGATACAAGCGCGATGGCATTGTAGATGACGCCATCGGACCCGCCGGTGAAGTTGGCCAGCGCGACGGACATTGTGTAGGCATTCTTTGTTGATGCGATGAGGAGTGTGAACAGGAACTCGTTGATTGCGAAAATGGCCGCAATTACACCGGCAGTTATCACGCCGGGAAGCGTGGCCGGAAGGATGATTTCCCATAATATTCTAAGATCAGATGCGCCATCTGTTCGTGCGGCATCTTCCAGCTCTTTGGGGATATCGAGCATGTAAGAGCGGATAATCCACGTAACGATGGACAGGTTTATGGCGGCATAGATGAGCATTAAGGCCCAAACACTGTCGAGAATGCCCATGTTTTTGAACAGAAAAAAGATTGGAATTGCCACGATGGCGGGTGCCATCATGCGCGTTGAGAGAATATAAAAGCCAATGTCTTCGCGGCCCTTATAGGTGTAGCGCGACAGTGAATAGGCTGCCGGAACCGCTAGAATGATGTCGATTATAACGGACCCAAAAACGGCAACCACTGAGTTCCTAAGATAATAGAACATAGGCCAGTCATTCCAGATCATATGCCAGGCATCCCATGAGAATGTGGGCCAGTAGATCGGTTGCGGCGTGATAATTTCTGTCCGAGGGCGAAAGCCTATGGATAGGAACCACAGGATAGGTGCTAAGCAAAACAGCAGCCAGGTTCCCAAAACAACATATCGCAGGATTTTGTTTTCTTTTTTTGAACGACGAGGGCTGGCCATGGTCTAATCCTTCCCCGATTTAAAGGCGCGTTTCACAACGAGTTGTGCAGCGATAATTGTGATAATTAGCATCACGACCGACGCGGCCGATGCATATCCAAAATTGAAAGTTCTAAAACCCATCCGGTAAATGAAAAAGCTGATTGTTTCCGTGGCCCCACCGGGCGTGCCTTGTGTCATGATGTAGACGTTGGCGAACATTGTGGTGATATCAATGCCGCGCAAAACCACTGCCACAGCAATAACCGGGCGCATGAGCGGCAAAGAAATATTCCAGAAAATGGCGGGCCAACTGGCACCATCCAGCCGCGCGGCTTCTTCAATCTCTTCGTCCTGTCCTTGCAGCGCAGCTACAAAAATGAGGAACAGGAAAGGCGTCCATTGCCACACATCGGCGATGATTAGCATCAGGCGCGATAGCGCGATGCTGGAGACGAAACCTATATTGTCGTCAACAAGGCCAATCCGCATCAATAAATCAGACACAACGCGCGCATCTATGAACGCAAGTTTCCAGATATAGGCAACAGCAGATGGCATGAACAACATCGGTACCAAGAAGATGATGCGCCAACCGCGAATGAATTTATCCCGGTAAGAAAAATAGGCAAGTGCCAGAGCGATGATACACTCGAGCACCAAAGCAATGCCGCCAATAACAATGGTATTCCACATTGCTGCCCAATAATCACTGTCGGCAAACAGCTCTTTGTAATTGTCGAAGGCAATGGGCGTCCAGGATGTGAAGGTAACGCTAAAAAAGCTTTGATAGACCGCATAGGCTCCAGGATAGAGCGTGATCATCAGCAAATAGCAAACCGCAGGCGCGACGAGTAGATATGGGAACGCTTTGCGCATGAATGGACTGCGCCGTTTGAAATTGTACTGTTTGGGTACCCGCGAAAAGGCTGTGCCAGCTGTATCGGCCTCGGTAAGCATTTGGGAGGGTGTTGTCATTATCTACCTTCAAAACGTCAGTCGTAAATTTGCTTGATGCGGCATTATCGAAATAAGTCTTTTTCCATTCGTGGGTCAGTCTATCTTGCCGTAGATCAGATCATCATCAGATGGGAGAAAGCCAATATTGCCCACTGATTTAATCGCAGCACAGAATTCAAAGCAATGCTTGTAAGCGACCAATGATGATCATTTTGCAGACGGCATTCAACCCCGTGAACAATGGGCCGAGCTCGGGCCATAAGGCTCGAACTCGTTTGGTGATTGATTTGGTATTAAGGCTGCAAGGCGCTTAGAAAGGAAGTTTTTTGCCTTCGCCAACCCAAAGACCAGGAGCCGCTGTTGCATATTCAACAGGAGGCTTGCCGCCATAAAAACCATTCTTTTTCATGATTTTCTTAACGGCCGCAGCACCAGAATCCAGCGCCTCTTTGGCGGTTGCCTGACCAACGATCGCTTTGTTGATCTCGTTACCCAGAGCTTGTTCCATCTCGAACATGCCTGGTAGGCGAGGTGCACACCAAGCATAATCCAGACTTGTGCCCCAAACTTCTGCAGGCTGAGAAACCGCTTGCAGGTTTTTGTTGCTAAGAACAGAACGATAGCCGGGAGCAACGCCGTTTGCATTGGCTTCATTCATCGCCATGATGGAAGACGTGGTCAAGAACGCCAGCATCAGGAAGGCACCCTCTGGGTTTTGTGCAGATGCCGCCACAACAGATGTTGATCCTGCAATGTTCGGCGGAGCAAAGCGACCACCAGCAACCCGTGGCTCATAAATTGTGACGAAATCATCAACAATTTTTGACTGATCCGGGCGCATGGCCTGTGTGCCGCTATCCTGCCATGAAACGTTGGTTGCCAGCTGGCCACCAAGCCATGCCGCACGGTTTTCACCCCAACCAGCAGCAGCCGTACCTTCAGCAGCATTTTTGGCAAGTTTGAGAATGATTTCAAGACCCTGAACACCGGCATCACCATTGAATACTGGGTTCCAAGCACTATCGAAAAGTTCCATGCCACACTGTGCGGCGATGTGTTCCCAAGTATAAGTGGACCAGAAGCCACGGGCGCCCATCATGCCGACGCCGGCAACACCTGGTTCGATTTTGTTAAGCTCACCAGAAACACGAATAAGCTCATCATAAGAAGGAATGGAGTTCCATTTATCGACGGAACCACCAAGAATTTTTTCCATGTAGCCCTTGCGAACATGCACCATCTGGATATCGCAATCGAACGGAATGCCGTAAAGGCCACCATTGAAATAGCCGTAATTCAGACGATAAGTGTCATAGAAATCGTCCAGTGGAAGTTTCCACTTTGTGGCATAATCATCGAGCTTTGCGAGGAAGCCAGGGGCTGCAAAATCGCCCAGCCATGGGGAGAAGAATTGCAGTGCATCGAAGCTTGCATTGCCGGAAATGAACTCTGCGATTGCCTTGTCATAAAGGCTGTCATCGGGAATGGGTACAAGCTCAACTTTAATGCCGGAAAGGGCTTCAAATGGTTTCAGGCCATCTGCGGCGGATTCGCGATCAGCCGCACCGATTGCAAAGCGCACTGTTTTACCAGATTGTTCTTTACGGACCAGTTCCCAATCAACTGTTCTGATCCAATCTTTCTGTGGATCCCAAAGAGGTTCGCCAGACATATTGTAGAGCTTTTGATAATCTTCACGGACATATTTTTTGACCGAAATATCATCCAGAATCTTTTGTGGATCCTCTAAACTCTGCGCAAAACTATTCGCCACAAAAGGCGAGGACACAGTCACCGCAGCTGTTGCTGCACCCACTGCCGCCGTCGACCTCAGGAACGTTCTGCGAGAAACGTCTCTTGATTTTGGTGTTGTTATTTTTGGTGTTCGAAACATCAAGTCTTCCTCCTAGTTGTTGATTTTAGGAAGGATGACGTCCGCCAATGCAACGAGTTGCCATTGGTGACCAAGCGAGTGTTCAAATACGACTGAGTCAAAATTATATATCCTCCCAAACGAATATTTGCAGTCAGAACAAAACATCGTTTCAAATTACTAATGTTCAGTAATTGCCTATATTGTCAAGTTAAAATCGGCGTATTTGAATCTGTGTATGCACAATTGCATTGACAATATAACATATGTTCTAGATATTTGATCAGATAATATGGAGAACCCTTTGCAATGACATCTAACGTTTCACTAACCGGGCTGGCCAAGGAGTTGGAGGCGCGGGCAAATAAAGGCACGCCTATTAGAATCGGCCTGATTGGTTGCGGTGAAATGGGGACTGACATTGTATCCAGAGCCTCTTTGATGTCTGGCATCGAAGTCGCTGCAATCTCAGACATCAAAATAGATAATGCGGTGAAAGCCGTTGATATTGCTTATCAGGAAGACGGGCATTCAAAAATTGCAAAGTCCGCTGATGATCTCAATGTCGCGATTGAAAGTGGTAAGGTTGGCATCGTTGAAGACGCGCAGTTGCTGCTGGAAAATGGCTATATAGATGTGATCGTGGAGGCGACGGGCCTTCCCGGTATTGGCGCGGAACTTGGTCTTGCTGCCATGGAGCGCGGCAAACATCTGGTGATGATGAATGTCGAGGCCGACGTTACGATTGGCTCTTATCTGAAAAACGAAGCTGATCGTTTGGGCGTCGTTTATACACTTGGTGCGGGCGATGAGCCTTCTTCTTGTATGGAACTCATCGAGTTTGTTTCTGCCATGGGACACAACATTGTTTGTGCTGGCAAGGGCAAGAATAACCCCCTCAATTTCGATGCGACACCGGATCAATATGAAGAAGAGGCGCAGCAGCGCAACATGAACTCTCGTATGTTGGTTGAGTTCATCGATGGCTCCAAAACAATGGTTGAGATGGCAGCCATTGCTAATGCAACGGGCCTCATTCCCGACAAAAGCGGTATGCACGGTCCCTCGATATCGCGCGAAGAACTCGCGAAAGTTCTCATTCCCGAAGAAGATGGCGGCATATTGTCTGGTGTTGGCCGTGTGGATTATTCAATAGGCAATGGCGTTGCGCCGGGTGTCTTTGTGGTTGCCGAAATGAAGCACCCTCGTATCGCAGAGCGGATGGAAGACTTGAAAATGGGTGAAGGCCCCTATTTTACCTTCATACGCCCCTATCACCTGACATCCTTGGAAGTCCCCTTGAGCTGCGCAAGAGCTGTACTCCACCAAAAAGCCGATATGGTGCCGCTCAACAAACCTGTTGCGGAAGTTTGCGCCCTTGCCAAACGGGATTTGAAGCCTGGAGAATTGCTGGATCAAATTGGTGAGTACACCTATCGCGCCTGGATTCTTGAGGTGAATGAAGCCAAAGCGAGCTCGGCTGTTCCATGCGGGTTGCTGGCAGGTGCCATCACGATCAAGGCCATCAAAAAAGGTGAGCTGATCACCTATGACAATTGTACGCCTTCCGCCCAATCTAAAATTGTTCAACTAAGAGAATTACAGGATAAAATGCTCTGATTGTAGGGCCTGCTGGAACCATTATGACCAAACCTAAAAAGGCGAACCTTCCGTTCGCAATTGCCAATTATTCGCCGGACAAGTTGAAAGATGCGCTTCGAAAGATGCTCCTTATTCGCAAGTTCGAAGAAGGCGCTGAAGATTGTTACACGCGTGGCCTCATTCACGGAACGATGCATTTATCCATTGGGCAAGAAGCCAGCGCCGTTGGTAGCTGCATGGTGCTTGACGCGGACGACCAGATAACATCCACGCATCGGGGCCATGGCCATTGTGTGGCCAAGGGTGCAAAAGCTTCGCGGATGTTTGCAGAGTTTTTTGGCAAGGAAACAGGTTATTGTCGTGGCCGCGGTGGTTCCATGCATATCGCGGATTTTGAAAATGGGAATCTTGGTGCAAACGGCATTGTTGCCGGCGGAATACCCATTGCGGTTGGCGCGGCTCTCACCTCCAAGCGCTTGAAGCTGAACAAGGTTATTCTGTGCTTCTTTGGCGATGGTGCCAATAATGAAGGCGCGTTTCATGAAGCGCTTAATATGGCTTCGATTTGGAAGCTGCCTGTTGTCTTCATTTGCGAGAATAACAAGTACGGCATGTCGACTTCTGTGGAGCGCTCAACCGCTGCTGCAAACATTGCGGATCGGGCTGTTGCCTATTCGATGCCGGGCGTGACAATTGATGGCAATGACCTTTCCGCTGTTAGTGAAGCAGTGACAAAAGCTGTTGTGCGGGCACGTGCAGGCGAGGGGCCAAGCCTAGTTGAAGCGCTTACTTACCGTTGGCGGGGGCACTCCAAATCAGATCGAAACCGGTATCGCACCAAGGAAGAAATAGCCGAGTGGGTCGCAAAAGACCCAATCGTGCGTTTTTCTGCTTTGTTGCAAGAGCATAAAATTCTGACCAATCAGGACGTACGGGAATTGGAAGAAAGTGTGGACAAGGAGATTGCGGAGGCAATCGAATTTGCCAAGGAAAGCCCCGCGCCTTTTGCAAGTGATGTCACACGAGATGTTTACACGGAGCTGACATGATGGTGGATGAACGTCACAGCGACGAAGCAGACATGGTGGAAATGTCTTATGCAGAAGCCATTCGCAGTGCTTTGGATATTGCGCTGACAACCGATGAACGCGTCATATTGATGGGTGAAGACATCGGCGTGTATGGTGGTGCTTTTCAGGTCACCGGAGATTTGATCCATAAGCACGGTGAGGATCGTGTTATCGACACCCCGATTTCAGAACTGGGCGGTGCCGGTGTTGCAGTTGGCGCGGCGTTGACGGGCTTGCGGCCTGTATTTGAGTTTCAGTTTTCTGATTTTGCCATGTTGGCCATGGAACAGATTTGTAACCAGGCAGCCAAGTTGCGATATATGCTTGGGGGCGCGGTTTCAGTGCCTTTGGTCATGCGCTTTCCTGCTGGTTCTGGAACAGGCGCAGCAGCCCAGCACAGCCAAAGCCTGGAAGCGTGGCTTGCCCATGTGCCCGGTCTAAAGGTTATCCAGCCAGCGACGCCTTATGATGCCAAAGGCATGTTGCTCGCGGCCATTGAAGACCCTGATCCAGTGATGATTTTTGAGCATAAAATTCTCTATAAATCCAAAGGTATGGTCCCAACTGGATATTACACCGTGCCACTTGATAAGTCTGAAGTGCGCCGGGAAGGCAGCGATGTGACCATCGTGGCTTCTTCTTTGATGGTTCATAAATCTTTGGAGGCTGCACAACAATTGAGCGATCAGGGCATTTCTGCAGAAGTGATTGATCTGAAGAGCATTCGACCAATCGACAAGGATACTATTTTGGACAGCGTTCGAAAAACGTCCCGTTTGGTCTGCGTTTACGAAGGGGTGAAGACACTTGGTATTGGTGCTGAAATAAGTGCCATGGTTGCTGAAAGTGATGCTTTCGATTTTCTGGATGCGCCCATTCTTCGGCTTGGAGGTGCAGAAACACCCATGCCTTACAATCCTGACCTCGAACGGGCAGCCGTGCCCCAGATTGATGATATCGTTCAAAATGTTTCTCAACTGGTCAAAGGCGAGCGCTGATTATGCCTATTGAAGTGATCATGCCAAAAGTTGATATGGACATGGCATCCGGCACCATTGCGCAGTGGCATCACCTGGAAGGGCAAATCGTCGAAAAGGGCGATGCGTTGTTTGATATTGAAACAGACAAGGCCACCATGGAGGTCGAGAGCCCGGCAACTGGCACGCTGCAATTTATTACGGCGCAAAAAGGGGTTGAGGTTCCAATTGGTGAACCGGTAGCATGGATTTTCTCTGACGGGGAAGCTGTCGCAAAGCCAGCGAACCTATCTCCAGAGATTGTAGAGGCCGCCTCCCAACAGGAGGATGATACGCCCGAATCTCCGGCAGATTTAGTGACAGAAATGCCCGCTGCATCTGACATTAGAGCGACGCCGCTTGCGCGGCGCATTGCCAAGTTGGAAAAGGTAGATTTGACCAGTGTCCAAGGCTCTGGTCCGAGAGGCCGAATTGTACGCAAAGACGTGGATAATTGGGTCACAAGCCAGTTGCCAGTTACCACAAAAAGTGGCCCTCAAACTGCTGGTGTGCCCAACGCTAAAGCTACCGCTGATAAGCTGGGAATAGCCTATAGCCAGGTTCCAGTTGATCGCATGCGTGCAACAATTGCAGCTCGTTTGACCGAGAGCAAATCGACCATCCCACATTTTTACTTAAACCTAGATTGCCATCTAGACGCACTTTTGAAGTTTCGCAGTGAGCTTAATCAGGCGCTGGAAGCGGTTGGTTCAAAACGCATTTCAATCAATGATATGCTGGTCAGGGCCTGCGCCCTGTCTTTGGCAGCTGTTCCTGAGGCGAACGCTTCTTGGGCCGATGATTGTATCATCAGATATGCCGATGCGAATATCTCTGTGGCTGTCGCTATTGAGGGCGGTTTAATCACTCCGGTCGTGAAAATGGCGCAGAGCAAATCCATGCAAACCATTTCCAGCGAAATTACGGATCTGGCGACACGCGCAAAATCAGGAAAACTTCTCCCCAATGAATATCAGGGTGGATCATTCTCGATTTCCAATTTGGGAATGTTTGGCATCAAGTCATTCACTGCCATCATCAACCCGCCGGAAAGTATGATACTTGCCGTTGGTAAGGCGACCACCCAATTCATTGTAGGCCCTGATGGGGGACCGGTACCAGCAACGATTCTGTCGGTTACGCTGTCATGCGATCACCGGGTTGTGGATGGTGCGCTTGGTGCAAAATGGTTGGAGAAATTTCAGTCGCTTGTTGAAAACCCCATTCTGCTCACACTTGACCCGATAGAGAAT
>NVXB01000115.1 GCA_002746425.1 Hyphomicrobiales bacterium
TGAAGAGCCTGGTCGATGCCTGTAAAAAAATCGCGCCTGTGTTGGCGTAACATATTGGAGTTTTTCCATGAATATTCATGAGTATCAGGCAAAAGCCCTGTTGAAAGAATATGGCGCACCGGTTTCTGGTGGTGTTCCCATTTTTTCGGCTGATGAGGCAGAAGCTGCCGCCAAAAAACTTGGCGGCCCATTGTGGGTTGTTAAGTCACAAATTCATGCTGGTGGCCGGGGCAAGGGTTCGTTTAAAGAACTTGCCGCTGATGCCAAAGGCGGCGTGCGTTTAGCATTTTCCATTGATGAAGTGATTGCCAATGCCAAGGATATGCTTGGCAATACGTTGGTGACCAAGCAGACCGGCCCGGCAGGTAAGCAGGTCAATCGTCTTTATATTGAAGATGGCGCTGATATTGAGCACGAGCTGTATTTGTCTATTTTGGTCAATCGTGAAACTGGCAAAGTCTCTTTTGTCGCCTCCACTGAGGGCGGCATGGATATTGAGGCTGTTGCCGAAGAAACACCTGAGAAAATCCATACCATAGATGTGGATCACAGCACGGGTGTTGATAGTGCCATTGCGGATAAGCTTTGCGATGCTTTTGAGCTTTCGGGCGCGGCACGTGAAGATGGCCATGCCTTGTTCCCCATTCTCTATAAGGCCTTTGTTGAAAAAGACATGAGCCTGCTGGAGATTAATCCGCTGATCGTGATGAAGGATGGTCATTTGCGGGTGCTGGATGCCAAAGTTTCATTCGATGGTAACGCCTTGTTCCGTCATCCTGATATCATGGAATTGCGTGATAAATCCGAGGAAGACGAAAAAGAGATCGAAGCCTCCAAGCATGATCTGGCCTATGTGGCGCTAGATGGCGATATTGGCTGCATGGTCAATGGTGCCGGTCTTGCCATGGCAACCATGGATATCATCAAACTCTACGGTGCTGAGCCAGCTAACTTCTTGGATGTTGGCGGCGGCGCAACCACAGAGCGGGTTACCGCAGCTTTCAAAATCATCACAGCTGATCCAAATGTGAAAGGTATTCTGGTGAATATCTTTGGCGGTATCATGCGCTGCGATGTTATYGCAGAAGGTGTTGTGACAGCCGTTAAACAGGTTGGTTTGCAGGTYCCACTGGTTGTTCGYCTYGAGGGAACAAATGTGGAAGCTGGCAAAAAAATCATCAATGAATCCGGCYTGAATGTGATTGCCGCTGAYGATCTTGATGATGCTGCACAAAAAATTGTTAAGGCCGTAAAGGGGTAAGACTATGTCCATTCTGGTCAACAAAGACACTAAGATCATCGTWCAGGGCCTTACTGGTAAAACCGGTACTTTCCATACCGAACARGCGCTGGCKTATTACGGYACGCAAATGGTCGGCGGCGTTCATCCTAAAAAGGGTGGCGARACCTGGACTGCAGGTGAYGGCGCAAAAGAAAAGTCAGGCACAAACCTGCCTATTTTTTCAAGCGTTGCAGAAGCCATGGAAGTTACTGGCGCCAATGCCAGTGTTATCTATGTGCCACYAGCRGGCGCAGGCGCTGCCATTATGGAAGCGATTGATGCCGAAGTGCCCTACATCACATGTATCACTGAGGGTATTCCCGTCATTGATATGATCCGGGTTAAAGAGCGCCTTGCCAATTCAAACTCKCAGCTTTTRGGCCCCAACTGCCCAGGTGTCATGACGCCTGAAGAATGCAAAATTGGCATTATGCCAGGTAGCATCTTCAAAAAAGGCAGTGTTGGTATTGTTTCCCGCTCGGGTACATTGACCTACGAAGCTGTTTTCCAGACCACCAATGAGGGCCTGGGCCAAACCACAGCTGTGGGTATTGGCGGCGATCCGGTTAAGGGTACTGAGTTCATTGATGTGCTGGAGCTTTTCCTGGCTGATGATGAAACCAAATCCATCATCATGATTGGGGAAATTGGTGGTTCTGCGGAAGAAGATGCCGCGCAATTCCTCAAGGATGAGGCAAAAAAAGGCCGCTCCAAACCAACCGTTGGCTTTATCGCTGGCCGTACGGCGCCTCCGGGCCGCACGATGGGCCATGCTGGTGCTGTTATTTCTGGTGGTAAGGGCGGCGCTGAAGATAAAATTGAGGCTTTGCAGGGCGCGGGTGTTCGAGTTTCTCTTTCTCCTGCCAAGCTTGGAAGCACACTCGTCGAGTTTTTGAATGGATAAACGTTAAGTTGATCAATTCAATGTCGTTGAACTGTTGACGCTTCAACGGCAAACTAACACAGTAAATTAGTTGTATTTAGAGGAAAAGGCTCGGGGGCGAAAGCCTTCCGCGATATTGCAAATGGCTCGTGAAGAAGCGAATGAAATCTTTGCCGGTACTTCATTTCTATACGGTGGAAATGCTGCCTATATTGAAGAGCTTTATGCGCAGTATCAATTGGACCCAGCATCGGTTGATCCGCAGTGGAAAGAGTTTTTTGGAAATCTGAAAGATGTCCCTCAGGACATTGCCAGTAATGCAAGGGGCGCTTCCTGGAAGCGCTCTGACTGGCCTGCCAAAGCAAATGGTGAGTGGGTTTCTGCATTGGATGGCGATTGGGGCGAGGTCCCTTCTGCTTCCGTGGAGAAAAAGATTGGTGAGCAGATAGCCACTAAATCCGCCGGTGGCGGAGTTGATCTCTCACCTGAACAGGTTAACGCTGCGACGCGGGATTCTGTACGCGCCATTATGATGATCCGTGCCTATCGGATGCGCGGCCATTTACATGCCGATCTGGATCCATTGGGTCTGGCGGAAGACATGGATCATGAGGAGCTGCACCCCTCGTCCTATGGCTTTACCGAAGCCGACTATGATCGCAAAATCTATCTGGATCATGTGTTGGGTCTGGAGTTTGCAACTATTCCTGAAATGATCGCGATATTGCGCCGGACCTACTGCTCTACCATGGCAGTGGAATTCATGCATATTTCCAACCCTGAGGAAAAGGCTTGGATTCAAGAGCGTATTGAGGGGCCGGACAAACAGGTATCCTTCACCTCTGAGGGCAAAAAAGCGATTTTGAATAAATTGGTCGAAGCTGAAGGCTTTGAGAAATTTATTGATGTCAAATACACTGGGACCAAGCGTTTTGGCCTTGATGGCGGTGAAGCTTTGGTGCCTGCCCTTGAGCAGATCATTAAACGTGGTGGCCAATTGGGCGTTAAAGAGATCATTCTTGGCATGTCCCATCGTGGCCGCCTGAATGTGCTTGCTCAAGTGATGGGCAAACCGCACCGCGCGATTTTTCATGAATTTAAGGGTGGCTCCTATAAGCCTGAGGATGTTGAGGGTTCCGGTGATGTGAAATACCATCTTGGTGCATCATCTGACCGTGTCTTTGATGACAATAGTGTGCATCTTTCACTGACGGCCAATCCATCTCATTTGGAAATTGTTGACCCGGTTGTGCTTGGCAAAGCCCGCGCCAAACAAGATCATGTTTATAATGGCGACAGGACAACTGTTTTGCCGTTGATTTTGCATGGCGATGCGGCGTTTGCAGGGCAGGGTGTTGTTGCGGAATGTTTTGGCCTGTCGGGGCTTAAAGGCCATCGTACAGGCGGTTCCATTCACTTCATCATCAACAATCAGATTGGCTTTACCACCAATCCTCGTTTCTCACGTTCTTCGCCCTATCCATCTGATGTTGCGAAGATGATCGAAGCGCCGATTTTCCATGTGAATGGCGATGATCCTGAAGCTGTAACTTATGCTGCAAAAGTGGCTATTGAGTTCCGCCAGAAATTTGGCAAGCCGGTTGTCATTGACATGTTCTGCTATCGCCGCTTTGGCCATAATGAGGGCGATGAGCCCGCGTTTACACAGCCACTGATGTATAAGAAAATTCGCAAGCATCCAACGACGCTTCAAATTTATGGCGATAAAATCGTTGCGGAAGGTTTGCTAACGGCCGAAGATGTTGAAACACGCAAAGCCGAATGGCGCGCGCATCTTGATGAAGAGTTTGAAATTGGTAACTCCTTCAAGCCAAACAAAGCCGATTGGCTTGATGGTGCTTGGTCTGGCCTGAGCCGCGCCGATGGCGATGATGAACGACGCGTTGGAGATACCAGCGTTGATATGGACAGATTGAAGGAAATTGGCAAAAACCTTTCAGCCGTTCCTGAAGACTTTAAAGTACACCGGACCATTCAGCGGTTTATGAATAACCGCGCCAAAATGATTGAGAATGGCTCTGGTATTGATTGGGCGATGGGGGAATCTCTGGCCTTTGCGACATTGGTTGATGATGGTCATCCGGTGCGCCTGTCCGGGCAGGATTGTGAACGCGGGACCTTTTCCCAGCGTCATACCGTGCTCTATGATCAAGAAACTGAAGATCGTTATATTCCGCTGAATAATGTGTCTGAAAAACAGGCCTATTATGAGGTTATCAACTCGATGCTGTCTGAAGAGGCGGTGYTGGCKTAYGAATATGGRTATTCTCTGGCAGAGCCCAATGCKCTGACMGTWTGGGAAGCTCAATTCGGTGATTTTGTGAATGGCGCGCARGTCGTYATCGATCAGTTTATCTCATCTGGTGAGCGTAAATGGCTGCGCATGTGTGGTYTGGTTATGCTKYTGCCGCATGGYTATGAAGGCCAGGGYCCAGAGCATTCMTCAGCWCGYCCAGARCGSTTTTTGCAGATGTGTGCCGAAGACAATATGCAGGTGGTAAATTGTACAACACCGGCAAATTACTATCATGTGCTTCGCCGGCAAATGAAGCGGAAYTTCCGCAAGCCACTTATYCTGATGACRCCAAAATCCTTGTTGCGGCAYAARCGTGCCCAATCAACTTTGGAAGAGATGAGCACGGGCTCAACATTCCACCGGATTTTGTGGGATGAYGCTCAGTATCTCCCCAAGCAGAAAATCAATCTGGCCCCGGATGATAAAATCCGCCGTGTCGTTATGTGCACCGGCAAAGTCTATTACGATATGTATGAGGCGCGCGAAGCAAGCGGTGTCAATGACGTGTATCTGATGCGTCTTGAGCAGCTTTATCCGTTCCCGGCAAAAGCCATGGTCACCGAATTATCTCGTTTTAAAAATGCCGAGATGGTGTGGTGCCAGGAAGAGCCGAAGAATCAGGGTGCCTGGAGCTTTGTTGAAAGCTACATTGAATGGGTTCTCAACCATATTGGTGCGACCTATCAGCGGCCTATTTATGTCGGACGCTCGGCGTCTGCTGCAACTGCAACCGGACTGATGTCCAAACACCTTGCGCAGAGAGATGAATTCATCAATCAGGCGTTGTCTTAAACAAACGAATTAAAGCAAGCGAGAGATTTAGACATGGCGAGTGAAATTCGCGTCCCTACGTTGGGAGAATCGGTTACCGAAGCAACAATTGGCCAGTGGTACAAGGCTGTTGGCGATGCTGTGAATGCAGATGAGCCATTGGTAGAGCTGGAAACCGACAAGGTAACAGTTGAAGTACCTGCGCCATCCTCTGGAACGCTGAGTGAAATCATCGCTCAAGAAGGCGAAACCGTTGAAGTTGGCGCTTTGCTGGCGATGCTTGAAGCTGGCGCTGGTGCACAAGCTGCGCCTGTCGCCGCTGCAGCGCCCGCGCCTGCAGCAGTTGCCGCCGCACCGGTGGTTGCAGCGACTTCAACCATGCCGCCATCGCCGGCGGCTGGCAAAGCCCTTGCAGAAAATAATTTGACGGTTGATCAGGTTGCCGGTTCTGGCAAGCGCGGTCAGGTGTTGAAAGAAGACGTATTGTCTGCGCTTGAACAAGGCATTGCCAATGCTGTTGCTCCTGCTGTTGCAGCGGCTGCCGCTGCTCCTGTAGCCGCCCCAGCACCGGCTCCAGCACAGGCGCCCGCAGCGCCAAGGGCCGCAAGCCCTGCTGATGATGCATCGCGCGAAGAGCGTGTGCGCATGACACGGCTGCGCCAGACAATTGCGCGCCGTCTCAAAGATGCGCAGAATTCTGCGGCGATGCTGACCACTTTCAACGAAGTGGACATGACCAATGTCATGGCTTTGCGTAAGGAATATAAAGAGCTGTTTGAGAAGAAGCACGGCGTGAAACTTGGTTTCATGGGCTTCTTTGCCAAGGCTGTTATTCAGGCGTTGAAGGACGTTCCGTCGGTCAATGCTGAAATTGATGGTACGGACATCGTTTACAAGAATTTTTATCATATCGGCGTTGCTGTCGGCACGGATAAGGGCCTTGTTGTTCCCGTCGTGCGTGATGCGCAGGATTTGTCGATTGCCGGTATTGAAAAATATATTGGCGGTCTGGGCAAAAAGGCGCGTGATGGCAAACTGTCGATTGCTGAAATGCAGGGTGGCACCTTCACTATCTCAAATGGTGGCGTGTATGGCTCTTTGATGTCGACACCCATTTTGAATGCACCGCAATCCGGTATTTTGGGCATGCACAAAATTCAACAACGGCCAGTGGTCGTTGGCGGCGAGATTGTCGCACGACCCATGATGTATCTGGCACTGTCCTATGATCACAGAATTGTCGATGGCAAAGAAGCTGTGACATTCCTGGTCCGCGTCAAAGATGCCATTGAGGATCCGCAGCGGTTGGTTCTCGATCTCTAGCAACAAACGTTCTGTGCAAAAGGAAACCTGAGCATGAGCCAATATGATCTTGTTGTCATTGGAAGCGGTCCGGGCGGATATGTGTGTGCCATTAAGGCAGCGCAACTCGGCCTGAAAACGGCTGTTATCGAGAAGCGTGCCACGTTTGGCGGGACATGCCTCAATGTGGGCTGCATCCCGTCAAAAGCGATGCTTCATGCCTCCGAAGCCTTTGTTGAAGCGGGGCATTCGCTGGCGAATTTAGGCGTAACTGTCAGCAAGCCAAAGCTCAATTTGAAGCAGATGCTGAAGCATAAGAACGACACAATAAAAGCCAATGTCGATGGCGTTGCGTTTCTGTTCAAGAAAAACAAGATCGACAGTTTTCTTGGCACAGGCCGCATTGCCGAGGCTGGCAAGGTTGAAGTGACCGCTGATGATGGCAGCACTCAGATTGTGGAAGCCAAAAACATTGTCATCGCCACCGGTTCTGATGTTGCGGGCATTCCCGGCGTTGATTTGGAGTTCGATGAGAAAATTATTGTGTCTTCAACGGGTGCTTTGGAACTGGATAAGGTTCCGGCAAGCCTCATCGTTGTTGGCGGCGGCGTTATCGGTCTTGAGCTGGGCTCTGTCTGGGCGCGTCTTGGTGCCAAAGTCACCGTGATCGAATATATGGCTAAAATTCTTGGCCCTATGGACAAGGATGTCTCAAAACTGTCTCAGCGATTGCTGACCAAACAGGGCCTTACTTTCAAACTTTCTTCAAAAGTAACTGGTGTTGAATCGACAGATACAGGCGCAAAGGTGACATTTGAGCCTGTTGCTGGCGGTGATGCGACATCGCTYGAAGCTGATGTTGTACTGATATCAACAGGYCGCCGKCCTTATACAGATGCGCTTGGSCTGGAAACAGTTGGTGTTGCGCTGGATAAGCAAGGCCGGGTCAATATTGACGGGCATTACAAGACAAATGTCGATGGTATCTATGCCATTGGTGATGTGGTTGCCGGGCCAATGYTGGCACATAAGGCCGAAGATGAAGGCCTTGCTCTTGCCGAAATTCTGGCAGGGCAGGCAGGCCATGTGAATTAYGGGGTTATTCCCGGTGTTGTTTATACAGCGCCRGAAATWGCYTCGGTTGGRCGCACGGAAGAAGAGYTGAAAGCCGACAAGATTGAATACAAWGTCGGCAAATTTCCGTTYACCGCYAATGGSCGYGCACGCGCCATGCAGGTAACGGATGGTTTCGTCAAAGTGCTGGCCGATAAGAAAACCGACCGGGTGCTGGGTGTTCATATTATTGGCCACGGTGCCGGTGAAATGATCCAYGAAGCWGCYGTGCTAATGGAATTTGGYGGCTCRTCAGAAGATTTGGGCCGCACCTGYCATGCSCAYCCCACCATGTCRGAAGCTGTTCGCGAGGCTGCGCTTGCAACCTTTGCCAAGCCTATTCATATGTAGGCCACAATTCAGTTTTTAAACACAAGCCCGGATGGACCCTCCATCCGGGCTTTTTTGTGCTAAGAAATTGCCATGGAACGATATCAAATCACCGCTGACAGTTATTATACCGAGGGCGATATCTCGGAGCAGTTTATCCGCTCATCCGGCCCCGGCGGGCAAAATGTCAACAAGGTCTCCAGCGCTGTGCAATTGCGGTTTTACCTTGCCGCTTGCACAACACTTAATCCGATGATCAAACGCCGTGCGGCGCAACTTGCTGGCAGTCGTTTGACCAAGACGGGCGAGATTGTCATTCAGGCCGATAAACATCGCAATCAGGATCTAAACCGCAGCGATGCCCGGCAGCGCTTGAACGAACTTTTGAAAAAAGCCAGCGAGCGGCAAAAACCGCGCATTCCGACCCGCCCAACCAAGGCCTCCAAGAGACGCCGGGTGGAAGGCAAGGTCAAACGCGGTTCGGTAAAACAGCAACGCCGCAAACCATCTTTGGATTGAGCCTTGTTTTCTACCTGCGAATCCGTGCAATAAATCAATATTGTTTATTGAGGGGAATTTCATGGCGTTTTCAATTGTAACCTGGAATATCAATTCGGTGCGTTTGCGCCTGCCTATCGTTCTGGAATTGCTGGAAACCTGGCAGCCAGACGTTTTGTGCCTTCAGGAAATTAAATGCCCTAATGATCAATTTCCCAGCGCGGCCTTCAAAAAGGCTGGCTATGAGCATTTGGCTGTCCATGGCCAAAAGGGTTATCATGGCGTGGCGACAATTTCGCGCTCGGCGTTTACATCTGAGCCTGAACCGATGTCCTTTTGCGATTCTGGCCACACACGGCACATCGCAACCCGGCACAAAATTCCCGGCGTTGATGGCACCGCGCTGCTACATAATTTTTATGTTCCTGCAGGCGGGGACGAGGCCAATCCAGATATCAATCCAAAATTCAAACACAAATTGGAATTTCTCAACGCCATGCTCGAAGCTTTCACGGGCAATTTGGCCCATGAGAAAAACATTGTGGTGGGTGATCTCAACATTGCGCCCAGTGAACATGATGTCTGGTCGCACAAGCAATTGCTTAAAGTGGTTTCCCACACGCCCATTGAAGTCGATTTGCTGAATAAATTGCGCGATGATGCAGCGTTTACTGATTTGGTGCGTCAGCACTTTCCAGAACCAGAAAAACTGTTCTCATGGTGGAGCTATCGCTCACGCGATTGGGCAGTTTCTGATCGCGGTCGGCGCTTGGACCATATCTGGTCCCATGCTGATATTGCCGCTCAATTGAGCGGCGTCGATATCATGCGTGATGCACGAGGCTGGTTAAAGCCCTCAGATCATGTGCCGATGCGTGCCGTTTTTGGTTAGGCTTAGGACTTACTAATCAATGTTTTTTCGCAACTGAACAAAACCGATTCAGTATGGCAACTGTGGAAGATTTGCCATGTGATGGTGAACCAGAAACAATGATGAATGATGCCACCTAACACGAGGTACATTGTACGGCGTAGAGCCGTTTAAAATGGGATGTACGCCGCCATATCGGAGGCACTAAAGGTGGCCTGAACTCCAAGCTCCATGCGATTGTCAATGGTGTGGGCAAACATCTCATCATGGTACTGACTGCAGGCTAGGTCTCAGACTATATTGGAGCCAAATTTATCTATTCCAAACTGCCCGCAGACAAGTTCATTATCGCTGATAAAGGCTGTGACAGCGTTGGGTACCGTGCAGCGTTGCAAGTCAAAGGTATTACGTCATGCATTCCACATGGCAAGGGGAGAAGGGTCATGAATAAATACTCCAAAACCTCATATAAACAACGCGATAAGGTGGAAACATGTTCGGCATTCTTTGAATACTGGCGGCGTATTGCAACGCGATATGACAGGTGTGTGGATATTTTCATGGCAGCAATAACAATTGCCGCTAGCATTATATCGTGGATTTAATGAGTCTCTAATCAGAGCAATCAATAATGGTGTTATAGGTGTTAACATCTATTGATCATGGATATTTGACATATCTGTTTATAACGATTAATTACAATAATGTAAGGATAAATACTATGTATAGTTATAGTTAT
>NVXB01000116.1 GCA_002746425.1 Hyphomicrobiales bacterium
GACCGCCTCTACACCATGAAAGTGCTTGCCGATATCGAGCAACGCGTTGTGGTTGCCGCGCAGACCAAGACCGCCGCAGAAGCCGCTGTGATTGCCGCTGCGCAGGCCGTGCTGTTTGATGGCACAACGGAACAACAGGCGGAAATCGCACGTCAGCACGCCACATTGATGGCAGAGCAAGCGACATTGGCGGCTGCTGATACGGTTGAGAAAACACGTATCAAGGCAGAAACAAAAGCTGCGGCGGAAGCGGCCGCACGATTGACCAAATCGACCAGGGCAATCTTTGTTGCCGGGCGCAAATCCCTTGCAGAATCCGATGAAATTCTGCGCATTGCCGATGGGGAGGCCGCAGCGTTCCTGGCCATTTCAGATCGTGCCAATGCAGATTTAGCTGCCAAAACGACAGCATCCAAAGCCGCAGATGATCTGGTTAAATCTGCACGCAAAGAACAGAACGCCGCTATCAAAGCCTCTGAGAAGGCTGCCAAGCAATCAATCGCGGCGATCAAAGCCTTGCCCAAAGCTATCAAAGCATCAACAGATGCGCGCATTGCAGAGGCAAAAGCCGTTGCCCGTAAACGCAAATCCACCATCCGCAGAGCAACACAGCGCGTTGCGGCCCGAACTGCTGCCGAAGCAAAAGCCATTGCAAACATCGCCATAACAAAGGACGCCGCCGCTCAAACGCTGGAAGCGGTTCCCGTTGCTGTAGAGGCGCTGTTTGAGGCAACTTTTGATGCATTGGCTAAACAAGCTGTGCTCGACAAAGCCCGCCTGGCGGCTGAAGAAGCTAGCCAAGACTATGAAGTTGCAGCGGAAGTTGCCATGGCSGGGGGCGARGGCGTCGCSATTTCCCAGAGCGATTTGTCYGATGCAGGCGGTATYGCGCAAGATGCTGTGGAAGCGCARACSSWRGCCGATKCAGCRTTTGTCGCCGCAACACTTGCAAAGGACGCCGCAATTGTGGCACAGGCTATCGCGGAAGAAGTTGGAATTTTAGCGCGTGTCTCTGCTGTGCAAATGACAGSCAGGGCGAAAGCCGCTGTTGTCAGCAACGACCGRGCCGCAAGACTGTCATCAACAACCTCCTTGGAGGCYATTGTTGCGGCAGCGGCTGTCGAAGCAGATATTCCGATTTCAGAACGGCAAAAAACACAATAAACAACCARTACGACCTATTATCGATCTATTATTTACCCATTTCTACCTATTATCTAAACGAAGGACATTGTCTCAATGAGCGAAATTAAAGACCCGGCCAACACCATTGTGCTCGACACAACCAAAGGCGAARTTGTTATCCAAATGCGCCCCGATTTGGCACCAAACCATTGCGCCCGCATCAAGGAATTGGTGACTTCCGGGTTTTATGATGGCACACCTTTCCACCGCGTGATTGACGGTTTCATGGCGCAGGGCGGCGATCCGACCGGCACTGGTACTGGCGGCTCCGGCAAGAATATTTCTGCCGAGTTCAACAAGGAACCACATGTGCGCGGTGTATGCTCCATGGCGCGTTCCCAGTCTCCTGATTCTGCTGAYAGCCAGTTCTTCATCTGCTTTGCCGATGCGTCTTTCCTTGACGGTCAGTACACAGCYTGGGGCRTGGTTRTTTCCGGCATGGAAAATGTAGACAATTTYGCCAAGGGCGAGCCTGTGCGCAATCCAGATCAGATCACSACAGCTAAAATGGCGGATGCCAGCTAACTTTAGCTCTCATCTGAGTTTTTARATTTTACGCCCGCATGTCCAMTATGTGCGGGCGTTTTCATTTTTGACGAAGCGAAACCCATGCGTGTTGATGATTTTGATTTTGAGTTGCCGCCAGAGCGCATAGCCCTGCGCCCGGTAACCCCGCGAGACAGCGCGCGTATGCTGGTGATTGCGCCGGATTCCGAGTTGCAGCACAGCCAGGTCCAGGATTTGCCAGAGTTTTTGCAGCCCGGCGATGTGCTGGTTTTCAACGACACCAAAGTTATTCCAGCCCAATTAGAAGGCACGCGTGCCCCGCGCAACGTTGATGCGCCGCCCGCGAAAGTTTCTGCGACCCTGCATATGCGAGTAGACGGCGCGCATTGGGACGCTTTTATGCGCCCGGCGAAAAAGCTGCGCGCTGGTGATGAACTGACATTTGCAGGCGGCGGAGAAACCTTGCGCGCCACAATCGTCTCAAAAGGCGAGGCGGGCGAGGTGCGTTTGAAATTCCCCGTTGCCTCGGCAGAGCTGGACGCTGCGCTTATGCTGGTCGGCCATATTCCGCTGCCACCTTATATTGCCTCCAAACGCCCCGAAGATGCGCAGGATCGCACAGATTATCAGACGATTTACGCCCGCGAAGATGGCGCAGTGGCCGCCCCAACCGCCGGCCTGCACTTTACCGATGAGCTGTTAGAGCGTCTGCGCGCACGCGGCATCGAAACTTGCTTTGTCACGCTGCATGTCGGTGCGGGCACGTTTTTGCCGGTGAAGGCCGATGATACCGACGATCACAAAATGCATTATGAAACCGGCACGGTGACGCAGGGAAACGCGGATATGCTCAATGCCATTCATAAGAGGGGTGGCCGTATCGTTGCCGTCGGCACCACCAGTTTGCGGCTGCTGGAAAGCGCCACGAGCGAAGATGGCACCATTATGCCGTTTCACGGCGCGACCAACATTTTCATCACGCCGGGCTATGCCTTTCGCGCCGTTGATGTGCTGATGACCAATTTTCACCTGCCGCGATCGACCTTGATGATGCTGGTGTCTGCCTTTGCTGGCATGCAAACCATGCGCGATGCCTATATCCATGCCATCAAAAACAAGTTTCGCTTTTACTCTTATGGCGATGCGTCGCTGTTGTTTCGGAAAGGCTCTTAGATGAGCACTCAAAATTTCGCCTTTACCCTTCATGCCACCGATGGCGATGCGCGCCGCGGCACGGTGCACACCACGCGCGGCGATATTCGCACACCCGCCTTTATGCCGGTTGGCACCGCCGCGACGGTCAAAACCATGTATCCGCAGCAGGTGCGCGATCTTGGCGCAGATATTGTACTGGGCAACACCTATCATTTGATGCTGCGCCCCGGTGCAGAGCGCATCGCGCGGCTTGGCGGTTTGCATAAATTCATGCGCTGGCCGCACCCGATTTTGACGGATTCCGGCGGCTTTCAGGTGATGTCGCTGGCCAATTTGCGCAAAATGAGCGAGCAGGGCGTAACTTTTCAATCACATATCGATGGCTCAAAGCACGAATTATCGCCAGAACGCTCTATTGAGATTCAGGGCCTGCTGGGTTCCGACATTCAAATGCAACTCGACGAGTGTGTGGCCCTGCCAGCCTCAGAAAAAGAGATTGAGCGCGCCATGGAGCTTTCCCTGCGCTGGGCCGAGCGCAGCAAAAAGGCGTTTGGTGATCAGCCCGGCAAGGCGATGTATGGCATTGTGCAGGGCGGTGATGTGCCGAAACTGCGCGAACGATCTGCGCTGGCGCTGCGCGATATGGACCTAAAGGGCTATTCCATTGGCGGACTTGCCGTGGGCGAGCCGCAAGAAGTGATGCTGGAAATGCTGGGCATTACCTGTCCGCTGCTGCCAGAAAACAAACCACGCTATTTGATGGGCGTTGGCACACCGGATGATTTGTTGGAATCAGTCTCGCGCGGTGTTGATATGTTTGACTGTGTCATGCCAACCAGAGCCGGGCGTCATGGTCTGGCCTATACCCGCTTTGGCAAGGTCAATTTGAAGAACGCACGCCACGCCGATGATCCGCGCCCGCTGGATGAGGAAAGTACGTGTGAGGCCACGCGCGATTACAGCCGCGCCTATATCCATCACCTGGTGCGCTGCCACGAAGCGTTGGGCGCGATGCTGCTGAGCTGGAACAATCTACATTATTATCAGGTTCTGATGCAGGGCATGCGTGATGCCATTGAGGCTGGAAACTTTGAAGAGTTTAAAGCGCAAACCAAGGCCGATTGGGCCAAGGGCGATCTGGCACCGGTCACTTAAAGCGGATGTTTTTTAGCAAGCCGGTAGTTGCAAACTTACTTCTTGCTGCCGATACCGGCAAAGCCAGCGGTTTTTTTGCGCTTGGCCTGACGTTCCAGCAGCTTCTCCCGCAGCGGAGAGGTGTCTTTCAGCATAACCGGGGTCGTGTCCTGCATAAGCTCTCGAACCTGGTTTTGCAGCTCTGCCACAGGTGAGCTGAGCTTTTCCTGATGGTAGACACGCGCTTTATTGAGGCGATCGGCGCGGTCGCGATGATCACGCAAACGATCTTCAACCCCGTCAATCACATAACGGTCCGAGGTGAGCTGGAATGTTCTGGCGTCATCTGTGAGCCAGATCAGCCGCTTCATCAGGGCTTCGGGCGATAGCGGTTTAAGCAAAAAGCTGTTGGCGCCAATGCGGTAAGCCTGCTCAACAACAGAGCGCGTGGCAAAAGCACTGACAACAATAATGGGCAGGAAGCACAGCGGGTCCATCTGCTTAAGGCGAAGTGTACGGATGAATTTCCCGCCAGATGTGGGTTCCATGCGCCAATCGGTGATCAACACATTGGGTGGCTCACTCAGCATTGCATTCATGGCGCGCTCTGCGCCGGAGTAAATCCGGTATCGCTTAATGCCCATGCCACTAAAAATGGAGCGGTAGATACCCTGCATCGGCTTTGAATCATCAACAACCATGATATCCAGCGCCCCAAGGGACAGATTATGGGCGGTATGATGGTTCATCGCGGTAAGCTCTGATGCTCTTCTATTGTGGGTTCTATCAAAGTGCATTTTACCAAGTTGGTCGTTAAGTCTACGTAAATGTTTTTACAGCCTTAGCGGTAATTCGCTGGTCATTCACAATCTGTAGCATTTGTTCACGTAGCGGCACTCTTGCTCAAGCCGATGAAGCATCCAAAAGAATGATTCTGTTCAAGTGAGTCGCTAATCAATTTAGCCTTGGTTGAAATACCTATGGACTCAGAATTTTATCCCCGATCTCCACAAGCAGATGGGTAAAAATAGCGATGTTTTGGCATAAAAAATTTAAAATAAATAAATCTGTTTTCACAGCCGATCTAGAAATCTATAAGCGGCTCGAACAGAATTAATGTGATATGACAGATAGATGACAGGCCTTGTTAAAACGCTACACCCGATAGTCTTAACACCCACTATATATGGTGAGGTGATTTGGTTGGATACTAGCTGTTGACGAAATCGAGGTTTATCGTGCATCTCTTTTAAACAGGGTCACGCATCGAATTTGGGGTAGTGAGATCCAGTTTATGTAAGTTTGGTTTGTGGTGTTGCAGGCAAGTCTCGTTGCGGCGTTTGAGTACGAACGAGAGCTATTTTTAAACGTTTTGAGTAAGCTGATTATGTGCGGCCAGAAGGTGTTGGTTGGGGTTCCCCCATTGCATCACCAAGGGCAGCACCAAGCGGTTGCGCCCAATGATTTGCGCCCAATGATTTGCGCCCAATGATTTGCGTTTGATATGTGCCTGCATCATGGGCCTGTTACGGGTCTTTTGTGGTTTTGGGACAAGCACTTTGTTTGGTCGATAATCCGGCCCAAAAATCTGTGTGTAAATTGTACAAGTTTATGGAATTCGATCTTGTGTCGGTGCTATGGAAATGTCATGTCACATACTATATGTAGTAGGTTAAGGTTTTGTTAACACAATATGCTGACACTTACAGCAACAGCGAATCTATAAGGCCGTTACGATAACGGCAGAGAATTGGCAGCAGATTCTGGGTTTTCCAGAAAAGCTTCTGTCTTGAATAAATGCCTGCGTTACTGGCCCGGATATCGGGTGGCATTGGCGGGTTACAACATACGGGTCTACGAGACCCACCAACATACGGGTATGTGATACCCAAACGACGATTATTGAGGGGCAAAATGAAATTCGAACGTCGCTACACTAAAGAAGGCCAGTCTCCCTATGCGGAGATCAAATTTCGCAAGGCAACAAGCGAAATCCGCAATCCCGACGGCTCGATTGTTTTCCGTCTGGAAAACATTGACGTACCAACGGCGTGGAGCCAGGTCGCAAGCGATATTCTTGCCCAAAAGTATTTTCGAAAAGCTGGCGTTCCGGCCAAGCTGAGGAAGGTTGAGGAAAATTCTATCCCATCATTCCTGTGGCGCTCAGAACCTGATCAAAAGGCCCTGAAAGGCGTTGATAAAGACGCGCAATACGGCTCCGAGATGGACGCCCGTCAGGTGTTCGATCGCCTTGCTGGTACCTGGACTTATTGGGGCTGGAAGGGCGGCTATTTCGACACCGAGGGCGATGCTTCTGCTTTCTTTGATGAGCTGCGCTTTATGCTGGCAACGCAAAAAGTTGCGCCCAATTCTCCGCAATGGTTCAACACCGGCCTGCATTGGGCCTATGGTATTGATGGACCATCGCAGGGCCACCATTATGTCGACTTTGAAACCGGCAAGCTGGTGCGCTCCAAAACCTCTTATGAGCATCCTCAGCCGCACGCTTGCTTTATCCAGTCCGTGACCGATGATCTGGTCAATGAAAACGGCATTATGGATTTGTGGGTTCGTGAAGCGCGTCTGTTTAAATACGGCTCCGGCACTGGCTCCAATTTTTCCAGCCTGCGCGGCGAAGGCGAAACGCTTTCCGGCGGCGGTAAATCTTCCGGCCTGATGTCGTTCCTGAAAATTGGTGACCGGGCAGCTGGCGCGATCAAATCTGGCGGCACAACCCGCCGCGCGGCCAAAATGGTCGTGGTTGATATCGACCATCCAGATATTGAAAAATACATCAATTGGAAGGTGAAAGAAGAGCAGAAAGTTGCTGCGCTCGTCACCGGCTCCAAAGTTGTCTCAAAGCACCTCAAAGCCATTATGAAAGCCTGCGTCAATTGCGAAGGCGAGAATGGCGATTGCTTTGAAGTGGCCATGAACCCAGCGCTGAAACGCGAAGTGCGTGCAGCGAAAAAGGCTTTGGTTCCAGAGAATTACACTCAACGGGTGATTCAATTTGCACGGCAGGGCTACACCGATCTGGATTTCCCGGTTTACGATACCGATTGGGATTCCGAAGCCTATCTGACGGTTTCTGGCCAAAACTCCAACAACTCAGTTCGCGTCACTGATGACTTCCTCAACGCTGTTGAGAATGACGAGGACTGGAACCTGATTGGCCGTGTTTCTGGCCAGGTCACCAAAACCCTCGGTGCCCGTGATTTGTGGGAAAAGGTTGGCTATGCCGCTTGGGCCTCTGCTGATCCTGGCATCCAGTATCATACCACCATCAATGACTGGCACACATGCCCGGCGGCTGGCGATATCCGCGCCTCCAACCCGTGCTCGGAATACATGTTCTTGGATGACACGGCCTGTAATCTGGCCTCGGTCAACCTTATGCAGTTCCGCAACGCCGATGCCAGCTTCAACATCGATAATTTTGAGCACGCCACACGTCTATGGACTGTTGTGCTGGAAATCTCGGTTTTGATGGCGCAGTTCCCATCCAAGCAGATTGCAAAACTGTCCTACCAATACCGCACATTGGGCCTCGGCTATGCCAATATTGGCGGCTTCCTAATGACCTCGGGCATTTCCTATGACAGTGATGAAGGCCGCGCCATTGGCGGTGCCATCACCGCGATCATGACTGGCGTTTCTTACGCAACATCGGCTGAGATGGCGAGCGAGCAGGGGCCTTTCCCCAGCTATGAGCCTAATGCAGAACACATGCTGCGCGTTATCCGCAACCATCGCCTAGCAGCGCATGGCAAAGCTGAAGGCTATGAAGGCCTCAACATTTTACCCGTGCCGCTTGATCAAGCATCTTGTGACGATAAACGCTTGATAAAACACGCCATTGCGGCTTGGGACAAAGCGCTGGAGCTGGGCGAAAAGCACGGTTACCGTAATGCGCAGGTTTCCGTTATCGCACCAACCGGCACTATTGGTCTGGTCATGGATTGCGATACCACTGGTATTGAGCCTGATTTTGCACTGGTAAAGTTCAAAAAGCTGGCCGGTGGCGGTTACTTCAAAATCATCAACCGTGCGGTGCCAGAGGCGTTGCGGGTTCTTGGTTATGGCGAGGCGCAAATTGCCGAGATCGAAGCCTATGCCGTGGGCCACGCCTCTCTGGCGCAGTCTCCTGGCATCAACCACACCACTTTGCGGACCAAAGGCTTTACCGACGCCGTGATTGACGCGCTTGAGAAGGGCCTTGCTTCTGCCTTTGACATCAAGTTCGCCTTCAACAAATGGTCGCTTGGCGAAGATTTCTGCAAAAACATTCTGAAACTCAGCGATGAGCAGCTCAACGATGTGTCGTTTGATCTGTTGGCCGCRATTNGGKTTCWSCAARGAYSAKATYGMMSMGGCYNANATCTRCANNTTTGCGGYGCGATGACGCTGGAAGGTGCCCCGCATATGAAAGACGAGCATCTGCCCGTCTTCGATTGCGCCAATGCTTGCGGTAAAATCGGCAAACGCTTCCTGTCGGTTGAAAGCCACATYCGCATGATGGCGGCTGCACAGCCYTTYATCTCSGGTGCGATTTCCAAAACCATCAACATGCCAAACAGCGCCACTGTAGAAGACTGTAAGGAAAGCTACATGATGTCCTGGCGTTTGGCCCTAAAGGCCAACGCGCTGTACCGTGATGGCTCCAAACTGTCTCAGCCCCTCAACACCCAGCTTCTGGAAGATGAGGACATGGAAGACGACGATGGCGTGGAAGAGTTGGTGGCCGCACCAGCCGCTGCGCGTGCAGCCCAGGTTGCCGAGCGTGTTGTCGAGAAAATCATYGAGCGGGAAGTTCAAGTGCGCTCCCGCGAAAAACTGCCGTATCGCCGCAAGGGTTACACCCAAAAAGCCATCGTTGGTGGCCACAAAGTGTATYTGCGTACCGGCGAGTATGAAGATGGCCGTTTGGGCGAAGTCTTCATCGATATGCACAAAGAAGGCGCTGCCTTTGGTGCGATGATGAACAACTTTGCCATCAGCTTCTCGCTGGGCTTGCAATATGGTGTGCCGCTGGAAGAATATGTCGAAGCCTTCACCTTCACCCGGTTTGAGCCGGCTGGCATGGTGATGGGCAATGATGCGATTAAAAACGCAACATCGATCCTCGATTATATCTTCCGCGAGTTGGCGGTGTCTTATCTCGATCGCTATGAGTTGGCGCATGTCCAGCCAGAAGATTTTGGCACAACGACCGTTGGGCGCGGTGTTGAGGGCGACAAAACCCTGACCCCAACGCCGGTATCTCACGGCTTGGTGCGCGGCAAAACAGATCGTTTCCGGGTTGTCGGCAAGGATGAGCCTGTGGGCTCTGACAAATCATCACCGGCGCAATCCAGCGTGACGCCACTTGGTGGTGCCTATGCCGGTGTTTCCAGCGGCAGCGCTGCAGTTGCCTTCAACCGCGACGTGTCAGAAACCGCTCCGGCCGAAACGGTGGTTGGCGAAACCCAGCCGCAAACTCAACCAAAGACCAACAAGGTCCAGCAAATCGCTCTGGCCCGCATGAAGGGCTATGAGGGCGAAAGCTGCGGCGAATGCGGCAACTTCACCATGGTCCGCAACGGCACATGTTTGAAATGCGACACATGTGGCGGCACGAGCGGTTGTAGCTAAGGTTTTGTAGTTGTTACAAGAATTGAAAAAGGCAGGCTATGAGCCTGCCTTTTTTGTGTTTGCCGGGCCGCCAACCCACCCACCAACCGTCATCCTCGGGCTTGATTAGCCTGTCCTCAACTAGATTGGGGAGGGACCCACGGTGCAGGTGGTCGGCACGCCGCCAACAATTGGCCATTTTCACTCAACCGGAGATGTGGTTATGGGTCCCCGGGTCAAGCCCGAGGATGACGGTAGTGGGGTGGCACGGCTGTTGCGGTGAGCGTTATTCAGCTCCCGCCACCATTCCATCCCAGTCGTCATCCCAAGACTTGATCTTGGGATCCAGAGCTATGCTTCAACTGGGTGCA
>NVXB01000011.1 GCA_002746425.1 Hyphomicrobiales bacterium
GTACAGTTGTGGTTTGTTCGGCTTCGCCAACAAGTTTAATGTCCAAACCTTTTTTTATACGGATGTCTTTTGACATAGTAAATACGACTTTTAATTATCTTAAAAAAACATGCAAATTTAATTATTTTGAGAGCTATACCCGAATAAAAAACACCTTATCTTATTGATGAACGATTATTTATAACTGTTCTAAATAAAGGTTTTCTCACATGTTTAATTAATTTAGTACGTTTGCTTAAATAAACTCAATTAGATAGTCGAGATTTTGCATAAATACTAACCTAAAATCGATGCTTAAAAAATACATTTTACTCCCTTTTTTGATATTGCTTTTCTCGACTCAAGCTCAAAACATAAAAACCATTCAACTAAAGCCATTAGGCCAAACAAATTTTTCTACCATCGTTCCCTTAGGGAAAATCCTAGAGTTGTCTTTTGATGATTTAGAGGCTGACCAAAAATATTACTATTACAAAATAGAACACTTCGATTTTAATTGGAATCCCTCCGGATTATCAGAAAGAGAATATATAAAAGGATATAACGGAGACCGCATTAGAAGTGATGAAAATTCCTTTAACACCTTACAATTTTACACGCATTATTCCATTGTTTTACCAAACCAATATCAATCAGTAAGAAACAGGAGTTTTATTTTGAAACAGATTCTCACAAAAGGCCTTTTGGCCCTGTCGGTTCTGCCATTGACATGGACGCTGGCAACAGCGCAACAACTGCCGGACACGCGCGGCGAAAAATTCATTTCACCGTTCACCTATGCCGCCAGCGCAGAAAAAGCTGCCGTGCTGGAAAATGGCGTTGAAGGTGAAAAATCAAAGGTTATCAACGGCACTGTCTCTAAGCCGGGTGCTTGGCCTTGGCAGGTTGCACTGCTGCGGGTTGATGTGGAGCGCGAGCTACTTTCCCAGTTCTGTGGCGGTTCAATGATTCAAAATGACTGGGTTTTGACCGCAGCGCATTGCCTTATCGACACCCGTGAGGATGGTAACTTCCTTAGCGATCCAAAACTGATCAAAGTCATGGTTGGCAATCATGAAATTTCAAATGCCCGGGGCGATATCGTTACCGTTGAAAAAATCTATGTTCATGAGGACTACAATCCCAATGGTTTTGACAATGATATTGCGCTGATTAAGCTCTCAAAAGTGCCAAAAGCTGACTTCAAAACCATCACCATTCCAACGGCTGAGTATGCAGATATTCTGGAGCGGCAGGGTACAACAACAATCGTAACAGGTTGGGGTGTCACCGAAGATGGCCGTCCATCCGGTATCTTGAGAGAAGCTCAAATTCAGATGATTGACCGCAACATTTGCAATGAAGTTCTCATGAAGTCYCGTCTGCAAGCTGCTCGGCAGATATTCGGTGAAGTGTTTGAATCATTCAACCTTAGCGATGATGCTGCCAATGGCGTGTGGAAATCATTTGTTGGTAATGTGAAGCCACCGCTTAGCGCGAATATGATTTGCTCWGGAACRCCWGARGGCCCACGYGGTGCCTGTAATGGTRATAGTGGTGGCCCGCTTGTGGTGCCTGTTGCCGATGGYAAATACATCCAAGCTGGTATCGTCAGCTGGGGCCTGACCGAGAGCAATGGCAAGGGATGTAGCAAGCAGGTTAAATTCTCCGCTTAYACCCGYGCTGGCAATTATGTGGATTGGGTTGTRTCCAGCCTGAATGGCAATAACACMAARGCTTATTCAAGRTAGCATTTGGCTTTAAACGATATCAAAAAAGGCGCGGGTTTYATAACTYGCGNCCTTTTTATTTAACTGTTCAGTGCCGGGCCGGTGAAGGAGATTGAAAACCCCTGACGGGTTTTTGGKAGYTCGGTTTTAAAGCCGTGGCGCGTGGCAATTGCTTTTACCAATGCWAGYCCYAACCCATGTCCRGCAACATCTTTGTTGGARCCWGAGCGGACAAATTGYTGAAAAATGCCATCTTCCATACCTTGCGGAATTCCRGGGCCGTTGTCTGAGATGGTCAGCACAATCTGGCCGTTGTTTTGYTGCACCAAAACATCAACCTGGCCACCCGGCTGGGTAAAYTTAAGGGCGTTGTCTAGGACRTTGGCAACCATGCGCATYARCAGYGTTTGRTCRCCCAACACRATGGCTGGCGCATTGCCAGAGCGGTTGATCACAATATKGCGCTCTTCAGCYGCAGCATCATAYAGCGCCARCACATCATCCAGCACCTTGTTGATATCAATGGCGCTGAACCCCTTATAATTTGTGGCATCAGCTTCATTGCTGTGAATATCCAGCAGGGCATCAAAGATATCGATGGTGTTTTTGACCTCGGCTGATGCGGTCTCCAAAATGCTGCCAAATTCAGACTTGTTGTCGGTGGTTATCGGCTTGTTGAGGGTTAGAAGGATGCGGTTGAGCGGTGTGCGAAGTTCGTGGGCGATATTGTCGCTGAGGGACAGGGTTGCATGGTTGAGCCGGTTGACCCGATCCAGCACCCGGTTGAGGTTGTGGCCAAGAACGGAGAACTCATCACCGGTATCAGGCAGGGTTGCACGGCGGTCCATATCGCCGAGTTCCACGGCGGCACACACCTGATTGAGATGATCAATTTGATTGACAATACGGCGGCTAAACAGCCATCCGATCAGAGCGCCAAATAATGCCAGCAGGCCTACTGCAGCGGTGCCAGCAACAACATAGCGTTCCAGCATGGCATCATATTGGGTTGTTGCGCGCGCGTTCATGAGGGCAAAACCGCCGGGCAAAACTGTTCCTTCGCCGCGAAATTGAATCGGTTGCAACGCTGTTGTGGTCAGCTTGAAGTCTTGTAACGCGCCATTTTTGGGCAATTTGTTTGGCCATTCGCCAATATTACCGGCAATTTTATTGCCGCGTTGGTCAAACAGAATGAAGACATGATCGTTGGGATTTGCATCCTGCGCACGGCGTTCTAGCGCTTCTCTCAGAGAGATAATTCGGCGTTGTGCGTACACATCAGCAAAGTGCGTTTTGTCGGCTTCAAGGGCAGCGCGCAACTGGTTATCGGCCTCAGATTTGATGGCAAAATACAGGCCGCCAACGGCCAGAGTACCAAGTAGTGAAGTGGTGATCATCGTTGTTGTCACCATACGCAGCAACGCTGATTGTTCAGGTTTCTTGATCAGGCTCTGCATATTGTTCACCCGTCTTGCTTGCCATCGCTGGAATGTTCAGGGACGGCAAATACATATCCTTTGCCGCGCACGGTGCGCAAAAAGGCCAAATCGGTTTCCTGTTCCAGCTTTTTGCGCAGCCTACCGATATGAACATCCACCACATTTGTTTGCGGATCAAAATGAAAGTTCCATACATCTTTTAACAGCATCGCGCGGGTCACCAATTGATCGGCGTTAACGGCAAAATACAGCAGCAGCTCAAACTCTTTGGGCGAGAGCGGTATATGGGCATCACCAAAGTGTACGGTGCGGGATTTTTCGCGAATTTCCAGCGCGCCAAAACTCATCAGATCAGCCGGGTCGGTCGGCTTTTCAAAACGGCGCAAGAGCGCGCGCATGCGAGCCCTCAATTCATCAGGATCAAAGGGCTTTGCCAGATAATCATCAGCGCCGCGCTCCAGCCCCTCAATACGGTTTGCCGAGCGGCCCAAGGCGCTCACAACCAAGATCAGTGCAGTCGGAGCCTTTGAATTCAATTCTTTGATAAAATCGAGACCATCGCCGCCGGGAAGCATCCGGTCGAGAATAATCAAACGAGGTTCTGAGGCGGCAAGAGCCAGCCGACCTTCATCCAAAGTGGAAGTTGCAACGGCATCCACACCAAGATCATGTGCGGCACGCAACATTTCCTGCTGGGTATCTGAATCATCTTCAACAATCAAAATGCTCATAATGCCTGGCAACTATTCGATGAGGTCATGAAAGCAGTTTAGATCATTTTTCCGCCTGCCTGCATGACAAACATCGTCATTAAGGGCAATTGCAATGCATTTTGCCCCAATATCACTATGTTTGAGGCATAAAAACATTGTTGGAAAACCAATCTGATTTGAGGGTGGAAAGATATGCATCGATTATTGCTGGTTTTATTGTTGCTGATGGCCGCAACGACAGGTTTTGCCCAGGAGGCAAAGTCGCCAGTCAGGCTTGCGGCATTGTCTATGGAGATTTTTCAGGAAGGTCTGGCAACAAAAACGCCAAGGCTGTTCCTCTGGGCAGCTCAATTGAGAAAACAGGCCAATCTTGTGCCCCAAAACCCTGAAAAAGGGGCTTTTGATTTCGATATGTTTTCCTGGCGGGATATGCTGTGGGAGGCTGAAAAATATGCCCGCAGCAGGGCGAAACTGGCAGGTGGTATTCAAATGCTTCTTGATGAGCGCCCGCGCGGTGTTGTTGACGGGGCGATTTATAGCCGATCAAAACTTCTCCCCCACAGCAAGAAAACCCATACGACATTGAACTTTGAAGGCGGCGTGTTTGCAGAGGCCTATGTCGAGGCGCTGGAAGAGGCCGATATCGCGCTGTTTATTTATGATAGCCAAGGCGCGCTGGTCTGTTCACAAACCAATGCCGGGCCGATAGCGGAATGCAACTGGTTGCCAGAACATGACGAAGAGTTTTCCATTGTGATTGAAAACAACAGCGAGACGATCGCCAAATACGCCCTGATGACAAATTGAGCTGCCCAAGTGAACTGCACGTGGATTAGACTGGGATGACCAACTGTGTTGCATAGCCGCCCGCGTTAGGGCATGAGGTGCGGATCATGCGCATGGGTGCGGAATTGATCCTCAGGCCGATCAATGCAATTCTCCCTATGCCTTTGTACAAAGAGAAGTAGTGATATGAGTGCCAAGTTAGAAAGCGGCGGGCTTTCGCGTAATGCAGGCCTGCCTTTTGATATTGAACAAATTAGCGCCCTTCAAGTGAACCGAAGCGCCGTGGAGCGCAGATGCGCCTCTCTGGCTGGCCGCAGAACCGTCAAAAAAGCGTTTCAGGCTGCTTGGCATCTAAAAATTATCGCTTGTATGGACCTCACTACCCTAGCTGGCGATGATACGCCGGGCCGGGTGCGGCGCTTGGCAGCAAAAGCGCGCAATCCATTGCGTTCCGATCTGGTGCAAGCATTAGGCATCGAGAAATTGGGCCTAACAACCGGGGCTGTGTGTGTGTACCACGAGATGGTGGAAACCGCCGTTGAGGCGTTGCAGGGCAGTGGCATTCCTGTTGCTGCTGTGTCCACCGGGTTTCCCGCTGGRCTGACACCACACGCGCTRAAATTGCTGGAAATCAAGGCTTCTGTGGCCGCTGGCGCGCAMGAAATTGATATYGTSATCTCGCGCCGCCATGTGCTTTGCGGCAATTGGCAGGCGCTTTATGACGAGATGCGCGAATACCGCGATGCCTGCGGTGATGCCCATGTAAAAGCCATTTTGGCCACGGGYGAATTGGGCAGTTTGCGCAATGTMGCGCGYGCTTCATGGATTTGCATGATGGCCGGAGCTGATTTCATCAAGACCAGYACWGGCAAGGAAGGYGTYAAYGCGACGCTRCCTGTYACGCTGGTTATGCTGCGCGCYATTCGCGATTATCACGAWYTAACCGGCTGCAAGATTGGCTACAAACCTGCGGGCGGCATTTCCAAAGCCAAAGACGCGGTGACTTATCTRGTGTTGCTGAAGGAAGAGCTTRGCACAGACTGGCTRCGCCCRGARCTGTTCCGTTTTGGCGCGTCATCCTTGCTTGGCGATGTTGARCGCCAGCTCGAACACCACGTAAGCGGCGCTTACTCCGCTGCCAACCGGCATGCACTTGCTTAAAATATTAGAGCTTGAATTTTGGGGACACAGATGGACATCATGAGCGCGTATAAATCAATGGATTATGGCCCGGCTCCAGAATCAACAGCCGATGCTATGCAGTGGCTGGAASARCGCTCTGGTAAATTCGGCCATTTCATCAATGGTGAGTTCACAAAGCCCGGCAAAACCTTTGAGASCAAAAAYCCGGCRAAYGGCAAAAMGCTTNGCYTNCRTCAGCATTGGCACCAGCAAAGATGTYGATGCRGCGGTAAAAGCTGCGCGTGCAGCGCAGCCCGCATGGGAAAAGCTGGGCGGTGCTGGTCGGGCGCGTTTTCTCTATTCGCTGGCGCGCTTGATACAGAAAAACAGCCGCCTGCTGGCGGTGCTGGAATCGCTTGATAATGGCAAAACCATTCGCGAAACCCGCGACATTGATATCCCGCTTGCTGCACGGCATTTCTACCATCATGCAGGCTGGGCCCAATTGCTGGAAACTGAATTCCCCGGCCATGTCGCCCTTGGCGTTGCCGGACAAGTTATCCCGTGGAATTTCCCGGTTTTGATGCTGTCCTGGAAAATTGCCCCGGCGCTGGCCGCTGGCAACACAGTGGTGCTAAAACCGGCAGAATACACGCCGCTCACCGCGTTGCTGTTCGCAGAATTATGTGTCACGGCTGGTTTGCCAGCGGGTGTCGTCAACATTCTGACAGGGAACGGCGAAACGGGCGCGCTGATCGCAGGCCATCCCGATATCAACAAGGTGGCCTTTACCGGCTCAACCGGCGTTGGCCGCACCATTCGCCGCCAAACGGCAGGGCAGGGCAAAAAGCTTACCCTTGAGCTGGGCGGAAAATCTCCCTTCATCGTGTTTGATGATGCTGATTTGGACAGCGCTGTTGAAGGGCTAGTGGATGCCATCTGGTTCAATCAAGGCCAGGTCTGCTGCGCCGGGTCGCGCTTGTTGATGCAGGAAAACATTGCCGACAAGTTGATGACCAAAATCAAGGCACGTATGGGCACTTTGCGCGTGGGCGATCCACTCGACAAATGCGTCGATATGGGCGCGATTATTGACCCGGTTCAGCGCGACCGTATTGCGGAACTGGTTGATGCGGGCGTCAAAGGAGGCGCAACGCTCTATCAGCCGGATTGCGACATGCCTGATGGCGGCTGCTTTTATCCGCCAACGCTTTTAAGCGATGTCGAATCCTCCATGACCGTGGCGCAGGAAGAGATTTTTGGCCCGGTTCTGGTTGCCATGACCTTTCGTACGCCAGCAGAAGCTGTGCAGCTAGCCAATAATTCACGCTATGGCCTTGCCGCTAGCGTGTGGACTGAAAATATCAATTTGGCGCTGGATATCGCACCAAAGATCAAGGCCGGTATTGTCTGGGTTAACTCGACAAATCTGTTTGATGCCGCAGCCGGTTTCGGTGGTTATCGCGAAAGTGGTTTTGGCCGCGAGGGCGGCAAAGAAGGCATGTATGAATACCTTCAGCCTGACTTTATCAAACAGCTAAAAGCAGCAAAACAAACCGACTATTCCACCCAAAAGCCCCAAATCATGGCGGGCGGCAGCGTTGATCGCACGCGTAAATTCTACATTGGCGGTAAACAGGCGCGTCCCGATAGTGGTTATGATCATGAAGTTTATGACCCTAAGGGAAAACTGCTTGGCCAGACCGGCGAGGGTAATCGCAAAGACATTCGTAACGCGGTAGAGGCGGCCAATGGTGCTGCCGGCTGGGCATCTGCTACGGGCCATAATCGCGCGCAGATACTGTATTACATCGCCGAAAACCTGTCGGAACGCGGTGATGAGTTCGCCCAAACACTCAATGCCATGAGCGGCACCAAAAAGGGCGCTCAAGAAGTTGAGGCCACCATTGACCGGCTGTTCACCTATGGTGCGTGGGCCGATAAATATGATGGTGCCGTACATTCTGTGCCTATTCGCGGCGTTGCATTGGCGATGAATGAGCCAATGGGCACCATCGGCATYGCATGCCCGGATGAAAATCCGCTGTTGTCCTTCATCTCTCTTGTYGCSCCWGCRATTGCCATGGGCAATTGCGTTGTYGCATTGCCATCGCAAACACATCCTTTGGCGGCRCTTGATATGTATCARGTTTTYGAAACCTCGGATTTGCCAGCRGGYGTKGTSAACATYRTCACCGGAGACCGYGATGCRTTGTCGGCAACYYTGGCCGATCATCTGGGTGTTCAGTCCATGTGGTATTTTGGCAGYAGCGAGGGCAGYGCAGCTGTGGAGCGCGCATCCGCCGGTAATTTGAAGCGGATTTGGGCCAATAATGGCAAGGCRCGTAACTGGTTTGATCATGTGCAAGGTGCSGGGCCAGAATTCCTTCGCCAATCGACACAGGTCAAAAATATCTGGGTGCCTTACGGGGAATAGTGGGTTTTTCGGGCTTTACCTTATTGYTGTTGAAACCAGCGTGAGACGTTTTGCGCGTTGCAAAGCGGTGTAAATGCCGTATGAAGGGCCGCATTGAGACGCTCTCCCATCCTCAATTACGGACCCATCACGCGTGATTAAATCTACCTTGGCAGCTTTTGCTGACCGATTGAACGCTTCCAATCGGCATGAATCCTCGAAAATCGCCTTTACACCTGAGCGGGTGAAGATCGAAATTCTGTCCGGTCTCACCGTGGCTTTGGCCTTGGTGCCAGAAGCGGTTGCCTTTGCCTTTGTGGCTGGTGTGCAYCCGTTGGTTGGCCTGTATGCTGCCTTTATCGTTGGCCTGATCACCGCTGTTATCGGCGGACGCCCAGCCATGATTTCTGGCGCGACCGGGGCTTTGGCTGTTGTTATGGTGGCACTGGTTGCCAATCACGGCGTGGAATATCTGTTTGCAACTGTTGTGCTGATGGGCATTTTGCAGATTTTGGCGGGCGTGTTCCGGCTTGGTAAATTCATTCGTCTTGTGCCGCATCCCGTTATGCTTGGCTTCGTTAATGGGCTGGCCATTGTGATCTTTATGGCGCAGCTCACCCAGTTTCAATTACCCGGCCCCGATGGCGTCAAAGAGTGGATGACCGGCATGCCATTGGTGATCATGCTCGGCCTTGTTGGGCTGACCATGGCAATCATCTGGTTGATGCCTAAATTCACCAATCTCATACCAGCGCCTTTGGCCGGTATCGGCGTGGTTGCCGCCATTGTGATTGTCTTTGGCATTGATGTGCCACGGGTTGGCGATCTGGCGTCGATTAAGGGCGGCCTGCCGCCGTTCCATATCCCAACCGTGCCGCTTACCATGGAAACGCTGCGTATTATTCTGCCGTTCTCCCTGATTTTGGCAGCTATTGGTTTGATCGAAAGCCTACTGACGTTGAACCTTGTTGGCGAAATCACTGAAAAACGTGGCGGCGCATCGCAAGAATGTGTGGCGCAGGGTATCGCCAATACAGTCACCGGCTTCTTCGGCGGCATGGGCGGTTGTGCGATGATTGGTCAGTCGATGATCAATGTAAAATCTGGTGGCCGGACCCGCATGTCGGGTATTGCAGCGGCGTTGTTTTTGCTGTCCTTCATTCTTGTCGCCTCCGGGTTGATTGAGCAGATTCCTCTGGCGGCGCTGGTTGGCGTCATGTTCATGGTGGTTATCGGCACCTTTGCATGGCAAAGCCTGAAGATCCTTCGCAAAATTCCGCTGACCGATTCATTGGTTATGCTGTTGGTAACCGTTGTCACCGTGATCAGCGATTTGGCCATTGCGGTTATTGTTGGCGTTATCGTATCGGCGCTGGCCTATGCGTGGAACAATGCCAGCCGCATTCACGCCAAAACCCACACAACGCCGGAAGGTGCCAAAGTTTACCAGATTGAAGGGCCGCTGTTTTTTGGCTCCGCAGATGGTTTTGGTGAAATGTTCGATCCAAAAACCGACCCAGAGCTTGTTGTGGTGGATTTCATGAACAGCCGGGTTGTCGATCAATCCGCGTTGCAGGCCATTGAGAGCCTTGCGCTGAAATATGAAGCTCAGGGCAAAACCCTGCAATTGCGCCATCTATCCCATGATTGCCATAAATTGCTGCACCGCGCCGGGCAGTTGATCGTCGATTCAGATGATGATCCAGATTACGGCATTGTCGCCAACTACGCCATTCAGACCGGAAGCCTCAGCGGCGGACACTAGGCGTTATCACACGGTGAAATGACCTAAGGCAGTGTGAAGGTGCTGTTAACGCAGCAATGCTAAAACTAGGGCTTGATATCATTCAAATCCTTTAGCTAGCTCTGTGTGCGCAATGTCCAAAACCCTGACGATCTGCCATCTTGTTCGCGCGCCTATCGGCGGCATTTTTCGCCATATTGCCGATCTCGCCGCCGCTCAAGTAAAGCAAGGCCACCGCGTTGGCATTATCTGCGATAGTTTGACAGGTGGAGATTATGAGGCCGAGCATATTGCCCGGCTGCAAGAGATTCTGCCGCTGGGTGTGACCCGCATTGCCATGCCGCGCGCCGTTGGCCCCGGTGATGTTATCGCACTCATGAAAGTGGCGCTTCAACTGCGCAAACACCAGCCAGACGTGCTGCATTGCCACGGTTCCAAAGGCGGGCTGTTTGGCCGGTTGGTCAAAGGTTTGCGGCTGTTGCCACAGTCCACAAAAGTGTTTTATGCACCGCATGGCGGTAGCCTTCATTACGACCCCAACAGCAGACAGGGCAAATTTTACTTCCCCGCAGAGCGTTTTCTGGAGCGCTGGACTGCCAGCCTGATTCACGCCAGTGATTATGAGCGCAAAACCTATGTGACCAAGGTGGGACAGCCCCGCACAGCCGCGATTGTCGCGCATAATGGCATTGCAGAGGCGGAACTGGACGCTGTTCGCTGTGATAAGGATGCCAAGGATTTTCTTTATATCGGCATGTTGCGGGATTTGAAAGGCGTTGATCTTTTCATCAAGGCGCTTTCCCAGATGAACAAGATAGAAACAACGTCGGCGCTTATTGTTGGTGATGGCGACGATGTTGATAAGGCGCGATACGCGCAGATGGTGGAAGATTACGGGTTGCAACAGCAGGTTCAGTTTTTTCCAAGCATGCCCGCGCGCCAGGCCTTTGCGAAAGCCAAGGCTATTGTTGTGCCCTCTAGGGCTGAATCACTGCCCTATATCGTGCTGGAAGCTGCCGGTGCAAAGCTGCCGATGGTTGTGACCAATGTCGGCGGTATCCCCGAGATTTTTGGCGAGAAAACACCTGAATTGGTGGCGCCGGATGTATCGCAGCTTGCCGAGGCCATGACCATGTTGAAACGCAAGAACTACAAGCTGCCAAGAACCGCCTGGTTGCACCTGCAAGTCTCCCAAAACTTTTCCATCAAGGTAATGGAAGGCTGTGTCATGCAGGCTTACAGAGATGCTCTTGCGGAATAGCTCATCTTATTCGCCGAAATCAAACGCCTCATAACTACGCAAAAAATCGGGGCCAGAACCCAGCACCAGCGGGTCTATTTTGCCGATAGCTTTTTCATCCTTGCGCGGATAATCCAGATTATTCAGCACATGGCGAATAGCGTTAAGGCGCGCGCGCCGTTTATCGTTTGAGCGCACAATCGTCCAGGGCGCTGCATCGCTGTGACTGGAAGACAGCATCAGGTTTCTGTTGTTGGTGTACTCGCCCCATTTGTTCAGTGAGGCAATATCCATCGGCGAGAGCTTCCACTGCTTAAGCGGGTCATGGCGGCGTTTATGAAACCGCTTCATTTGCATTTCACGGCCAATATTCAGCCAGAACTTGAAGAAGTGAATGCCTTCATCGGCCAGCATTTGCTCAAATTTTGGAACTTCCTGCAAAAAAGTTGCGTGCTGTTGCGGCGTGCAAAAGCCCATAACCGGCTCAACACCGCCGCGATTATACCACGAGCGATCAAACAAAACGATTTCGCCTTCGGTCGGGAAGTGACTGATATAGCGCTGGAAATACCATTGGCCACGCTCACGCTCGGTTGGTTTTGGCAGCGCTGCAATGCGGGCATGGCGCGGGTTGAGATAGGCGCGAATGGCATTGATGGTGCCGCCTTTGCCAGCCGCATCACGGCCCTCAAAAACCATCAAGATGCGCGCGCCGCTTTCCTGCGTCCAAGCCTGCACCTTTACCAGCTCGATCTGCAAATTTCGCAGCTGCTTGTCATATTCTTTTCTCGACAATTTATCATCATAGGGATAATTGCCAGATTGCATGGCAGCATCAGCAATATCGGAGTTGAGCTTGGGCGCATCCAGATTGTATTTCTCCAACAGGGGATCTGTCGCAGCGGAATTGTCATTCCTTGGTGATTTGGACATGGTTGTTTCCCTGTTATGAGTTGCTTTGTAAAAGTAACGGATTGCTCTGTGCTCCACAATCCATGCAGGTGGTAATTCTGGCCACGCAGGCAGCAATTCTCAATTGTCCTAAACACGGGTATCAGCAATGGCAGATGAAACAGGACTTTTGGATCACGACAATGCCAATGCTGACAGCACCGCGCAGATGATCATGCGCCGTTTATCAGCCCAGTGCTGGGTCTTGATCATTGCCGCAATCGGCTTTGCAGCTTTAGTGCTCCACGGTGACCTGGCGTTTTGGACAGCCTTCTTGCTGTTTCTCGCAATCTCCATCGCCGCCATTTTGGCCGTTCCTGCGGGCATTGCTCCAACAAAATTGGCGTTACAGCCTGCCTTGCAGGAACCGGCAAACACATCCGGTCCCGATGTCTCTACCCACCCATTGCTTGCCTCCCTTACTACCGCCAGCATACTCATCGACACCAATACCATCATCCAGTTTGCCAATGACGCGGCTCAAACCACGTTTGGCGAGTTGAAGCCGGGCGAGCCGCTGGCGATGCGAATACGTCAGCCCGATTTCATCGCCGCCCTTACACAAGCTGCAAATAGCGGTGAATCGGTTGCTTTGGAATATGTTGATCGCGCGCCCATGGAGCGTTGGTTTGGCATCGACATCACGCATGTGAACTTTGCTACGGACCAGCATTACCTACTCGTGCAGTTTCAGGACCTCAGCCAGCAAAAACGCACCGATCGTATGCGTGTAGATTTCGTTGCCAATGCCAGCCACGAACTGAGAACCCCGCTCGCCTCCATGTCGGGCTTTATCGAAACATTGCTGGGTCCGGCAAAAGATGATGAACCTGCCCGGCTCAAGTTTTTGGCCATTATGCGCGAGCAGTCTTTGCGCATGTCGCGGTTAATTGATGATCTTCTATCCCTGTCTCGCATTGAAATGAAGCTGCATCTCAAACCCACTGACAACATAGAACTTGGCTCGGTAATCCAGCATGTCGCCGATGCTCTTACCCCGCTTGCCACTGAAAATAATGTCGAGCTGGAGATCAGTTGCGCCGATCACAAAGTGTCCGTGGTGGGTGATGAGAATGAGCTGTTCCAGGTTTTCAGCAATCTTATTGAAAACGCCATTAAATACGGGTCATCCGGAAAGCGGGTAGAGATCATTCTTGCGGAAGGCACACAAAGCAGTGGCCCAAAAGCAACGATACGCGACTTTGGCCCGGGGATTCCSSCCSWGCATRTSCCCCGSCTTACCGARCGTTTTTACCGCATTGATGTWGAATCAAGYCGCCARAAACAGGGCACCGGCCTGGGKCTTGCCATCGTAAAACACATTTTGAACCGCCATAATGCCGGTTTTGAAATCCAGTCCAAATTGGGTGAAGGCGCAAGTTTTACGGTCCAATTTCCAAAGAACCCTAGCGCAAATTAGAGCAACCATTGTGATTTGCATCAGGGTGGACATATATATTTGAATAGTATTCACCCAGCTGCTTAAGGATGTATTCTAAGAAAATAACTATTAAGTTCTGTATTGCCGAGACAAGGGACACGTAAGCATTGAGTGACATGACATCAAAGCCCGATGATGCAGCTTCCAAAGAAACTGCCGCAAAAAATACGCCAGAAAACAGCYCACAAGATGGCAAGGAAAGCGCGCCGCAGGTGGARTATTCTGTATCTGCCGGTCTCGCGCAGCGCTTGGCAAACACCAAAATGTCACTCGCCYTTACCTCCTACCAGTCSGGCTTGCTGTATTTTGTCGGCCTYAAYGGYGATGGCGGCATCAACATCCATCAGGCCGCCATGCCMAAACCCATGGGCCTGTGCCGTGATGGCGATGAYGGMYTGYTGCTAAGYTGCGGTTAYCAAATYATGCGGTTTGAAAATGTGYTGCGCGAAGAYCAACGCATCAATCATCTGTTTGACGCCTGTTATGTGCCGCGCTTGGTGCATGTTACCGGCTCGCTGGATGCCCACGATGTGGGGATTAACGATCAGGGCGCGCCCATTTTCATCAATACGCGGTTCAATTGTCTGGCCACGGTTTCCCCGCGCCACAGTTTTGAAATGGTTTGGAAGCCACCCTTTATATCCGGCCTTGTTGATGAGGATCGCTGCCATTTGAACGGGCTGGCCATGGATGGCACAACGCCGCGCTATGCCACTGCCGTGTCACGTTCCAACACCATTGATGGCTGGCGCGACCGGCGGATGAATGGCGGTGTTGTTATGGAAATTGAAAGCGGCGACATCGTCTGCGAGGGGCTTTCCATGCCCCATTCGCCGCGCATGCATAACGGTCAATTGTGGCTGCTTAATTCCGGCACCGGAGAATTGGGCCGCGTCAATTTTGATGACGACAGCCCAAAGGGAACCTTTGAACCCATTGCCTTCTGCCCCGGTTTTCTGCGCGGCCTGGCATTTCATGGCGGCTTTGCCTTTATCGGCCTTTCCAAACCTCGCTACAAACGTTTTGAGGGGTTGGCACTGGACCAAAAACTGCAAGATGCCGATAGCGAGCCATGGTGCGGCATTCAGATTATCGATTTAAACACCGGCAATTGCGTTGACTGGCTACGCATTGATGGTGCCATTAGCGAGCTGTATGATTTGGAAATCATCCCCGGTCATCGCTGCCCCATGGCCATTGCACCCAACTCCGAAGATGCGGCCAATTTGATAACGTTGCCTGAAGGTGCGGGTAAAACTTGATCCAGCATCAGCGACCTCAACAATCGGGCGACATTTATGAGGCCAAAGGCAATATAAGCGTGCGGATGGAGCTGTAAATTATTCTACTCTTGCAGCCCGAAGGCCCCTGCACGCTATTTTGAAGGTTTTTCTCGTTAAACCACTTTGCCTTTGCACGCGGATAAGGTTTGATCTTATGAGTAAATATTGCTGAAAAACTCACGTAAATATTTTAACAGAGAATAACTTACAGTTTGCTTCACGCAATATCATAAGATACCCTTACGTAAATATAACTAGTAATTATTATTTACGTAGGTATTTTACGGTGATTGTATTTCCTTCTCTGCAACCAGCCTATGCGCCACTTTGTGATGAAGTAGGGCGTGACAAAATATCCAATTGTAGCCCCAAAGAATCAAAATCAGCCCGAGGGCCGAAAAATAAGGCGATTGTCAGCACTGCGCTTACCACAACCATGGCTGCATTCTTGTTCGCCAGCTATGGCGGACGCAACGCTTATGCGGGCGGCTGTGTTGGGCCATCCCCCAATTTTACATGTAGTAGTCCGGCAAACACTACAACGGATGTCACACAATCGCTAACGGCTGTTGGTCTGTCGGTTACGACGACAACTGGTTTTGGAATTGACACGACAGTTTCTGGTGGAGATGCCTTCACATTGTTCGGCAGCGCAGGTGTTGGCGGGTTGACCTTTTCCGACAATTACATTTCGACAATTACTGGAGCAAGTACTGGCATCCAGGGTCGTAATTATGGTGACGGCGCTGTGCTGATTACAACTACTGGTACGGTCACCGGGGTAAACTCTAGTGGCATAGCGGTAGACCGTAATGATGGCACGGATATCACAATTAGTACTGCTGGTGTTACTGCGAACACTACTGGGATTATTGCAAACAACTATTATGGGACCGGTGCGGTAACAGTAACAGCCACAGGTACTGTTACTGGTGGTTACGCAGGCATCAGTGCATATAATGGTAGTAGTTCGACCGGAAATCTAGCCATCACAACAACTAGTGTTAGCGGTGTTGCTTATGGCATCTCCGTAGGCAACGCTGGCTCCGGCGCTTTGTCAATCACAAGCACAGGTACTGTAACAGCAACATCTGGAGACGGTATCTACGCCAACGGTGGTAGTAACAACAGCGGTTTCACAATTGATGTTGTATCGGTCACTGGAACTGATGATGGTATTGATGCACGTAGTTATGGTGGTGGCACGACAAGTATTACTGTTTCAGGTGCTGTTACTGGTGGTACAGGGGTGGGCATCAGCACGCAGAGCAATATAAACCAAACCACATATATTTATCTCAATTCTGGTGCCAGTGTTAGCGCTTCATCGGGCAATGCCATTACAAATGATGAAGGTGATACTATCGTCGGCGTCAATTCTGGTGCGTCGCTTGCCGGGTCTATTGTCTTGGGTGATGGTATTGATTATCTGACCTTCAATGCCGGTAGCGATTTCTCTGGTGTGACATTGTTCGATGGTGGAAATGGCGTCGATACAATGATTTTTGATGGTGCCAGTGGCACCACCGCAACAACGACAAGCGTCCAGGTTCAAAACTGGGAAACCATTACACTCCGTAACAATGCCGATGTAACCTTCGGAAGTACGGCCAATTTTGATGATCCCACAACGCTCGAGATATCTTCTGGCAGCGCACTGACTGTAGCCGGTAATTTTGATCATAGTGGCACCATCGATATGGATGATAATTTGGGCAATAGTCGTCTAACGGTTGGCGGCAATTTTGTCGGCGCCGGCGGTACCATAGATCTGGATGTGGATTTCTCCAGCAATACAGCTGATACGCTGTTTATTACCGGTAATGTAACCGGGACACCAATTGTCATTACCCCAACCCTTCTTAACGCCAGTTCAGCCAATGGAGCCGCCATTTTATTGGTTGATGTGGGTGGCACCTCCGCTGCGGCTAATTTTAACTTTAACAGTGGCTCATCAATAACCGCTGGGACCTTTATCTATGATTTTGTTCAAAACGGCGGCGATTGGTATCTTGCGACATCAGTCTCTTTCTCGGGCATTAATGATGTTCACGAGGCGTATCAATCTACTCTAATGCAGCAAAACGGTCTTGCGACTTTCAATCAACGTGTGGGTGCAAGGTATTTTGATAATGCTCATTCGGGCGTAGGTGCGCAGCAAGAAATGGCCAGACTAGAAAAGCGCTTTGCGCTGTGGACCCGTTTGGATGGCTCAATTGGCAAAACCCAGGCCGCATCTTCAAGCACGGCGTCATCTTACAAATTTGCTCAGGGCCGTATTGAAACCGGTTTTGATGCCATGCTGCTTGAAGGCGCAAGCGGACGTTTGTTTGCAAGCCTCAGCGCTCATATGGGCACCAGCAAGGCCAGCACCTCCTCAAGCTCCGGCACCGGCACCATCGAAACCAACTCTTACGGCGTTGGCGGGTCATTGACCTGGATGGCCGACAATGGCTTTTATGCCGATGCACAGGCCCGCCACAGCTGGTTCAACAGTGATCTGACAGATGGATTGTCGGGTGAGTTGACCACGGGCAATGATGCCACTGGCTATGTCGCCGGTTTGGAGCTGGGCTATCGTCTGGCAGCCAACCATGCGCTTAGCGTTATCCCGCAGGTACAATTGATCTATGCCGCTCTAGAGGCGGACGATTTTATCGACACTTACAACAGCGCCGTTAGTTTTGAGCGCGCAGAAAGCCTGGTCCTGCGTTTGGGTGTTGCGGCAGAGGCTGCACTGGGTACCAGCGGTGATTTGGGCAGTGTCCGCATCTCAACAAATGTCTATCATGAGTTTATGGGCAACAACGAAGTTGATGTGGCTGGCACCGTGCTTGAGCGTGAAGAGACCGAATGGACCGGTGAGCTGGGCCTGGGCTTTAGCTTTGGCAATGCATTGGATGGTATCTCGCTGTTTGGCGAGGCTAATCTATCAAGCGATCTTAACAATCTGGGCGATACCTACGAGGCCAAGGGCAATATGGGCGTACGGATGAAGCTGTAAAGCCAAAAACCCGCTTTCGTTTCCCTGTCACTCATTCCCTGCCGCCTAATACCTGTCGCCCACTAAATGAGGCGGAAACGGTTCATATCAGTTACTGCAGGTAAAATAACACCCGGTTGCGTCGCGCGCCGGGTGTTTTGTTGTTAAGTCTTCGAGCCAAGATTTCAAGAGCATTACAACAGCTCATTGAATGTAAAAAATCACAATGAAATCAAACAGATATAACGTCATTTAACTGACATGAAACTGTCATATAAAGATCACGTCCTGGCGATAATTTCCACCTAGAACAGCAAGGCATTTGCAAAGCATTTGTAGGCGGTTCAGGTGTTCGAAATTCGCACACCGCAGGATGCTGAGCAACGGACCACGGTGTTTTTTGTGACGCAATATTTGAACAATGGACCGAGTGCATCGGTTCTAGGAGCTTCGAGGAGAAGTCCAGTGAAATTAGTCTCTTTTGCAAGTACAATTGCATTTGGTGTATGCGTTGTCGCAACAGCCGGTAGCGCCATAGCGCGTGATCAAATCCAGATCGTTGGATCGTCAACGGTCTTTCCATTCTCCACGGCAGTCGCCGAACGTTTCGGCCAAAAATCATCCTTTTCAACACCTGTTGTTGAATCAACCGGCTCCGGCGGCGGCATGAAATTGTTCTGCGCTGGCGTTGGCGAAAACACACCCGACATCACCAACGCCTCGCGCCGCATCAAGGCCAAGGAATTGGTTCTTTGTTCTGAAAATGGTGTGAGCCCGGTTGAAGTTAAAGTCGGTTTTGATGGCATTGTGCTGGCAAACTCCCGCTCTGCCGATGCTTTTGTTCTGACCCGCGATCAACTGTTTCAGGCACTCGTCAAGCAATTGCCTGATGCCAGCGGCACACTGATCGACAACCCAAACACACTTTGGTCCGACATTGATCCTTCCTTGCCAACCATCAAAATCGAAGTGCTTGGCCCACCGCCAACATCCGGCACACGTGATGCCTTTGTTGAGCTGGTGATGGAAAAATCCTGCTTTGATGGCATGAGCAAAGATGTTTGCGCCGAAATGCGCGAAGATGGCGGCTATGTTGAAGCTGGCGAGAATGACAATCTGATCGTTCAGAAGCTGGATGCCAATCCAGATGCTCTGGGCATCTTCGGCTTCTCATTCCTGGATCAGAACTCTGACAAGGTTCAGGGCGCAAGCATCGATGGTGTTGAGCCAACTTTTGAGAACATCGCATCTGGCGATTATCCGGTATCTCGCTCCCTCTATTTCTATGTGAAAAAAGAGCATGTTGGTGTGATCCCCGGTATCGCAGAATTTGTTGCTGAATTCACTGACGAAAACACCTGGGGTGATGAAGGCTATCTGTCCGATATCGGCCTGATCCCACTTCCAGAAGATGATCGTGCAGCCGGCGCTATGGCCGCAAAGGGTCTTGAAGTTCTGATGGGCCTTTAAGCTTATCAAGCAAATCTCTCTGCGAGGCGCATGCGTGTCTCGCAGATACCGATCAGGAGGCAATATCCTGATGTTTATGGTGCAACAATTGTTCGGCGTTCAGGATTTTAGATTATGACTGGATATCTGCTCTTAGGTTTGTTGGGCCTCTTTATTGCAGCCTATTATTTTGGTGCGCTCAGAGCGACTGTTCTGTCCCAAGGCATACCAAGTTCGCTGCACTCCAGGCCCAGTTATCACGGCGCCTACCTTGCCATTTTGGCCTGCCTGCCGTCTCTCATTGTGGTGTTTATCTGGGCGGTTGCTGCAGATCGTGTTCTGGACAGCATCATTGTCCGCCGGTTTTCTGACGCGGTCTCGATGCTCAACCTACCCGAAACCGAAGCCTTTTTGCGCGATGCCCGCGCTTTGGCTTTCGGCGGTATTGTTGGYTCGGTGGATGCSGTAAAAACYGAAGCTGGTGAGATGTTTTCCAGCCTGCAATGGACCAGCAATYTTTTATTACTGGTGCTGTTGGCKGTGCTGATTTTGGGCGGCRYTTTYTACGGATACAAAAACATATCACCRAGCAAACGAACCCGGCATTTTGTCGAGCGCACCATTATGGGTTTGCTCATTGCCTGTTCGGTTGTTGCCATTTTGACCACCATCGGCATTGTGGTTTCCCTGATTTTCGAAAGYTTTCGCTTCTTTCAAGAAGTGCCTCTGYTGAAATTCCTGTTTGGCACCCATTGGAGCCCGCAAAGCGCGTTYCAGGGYGCTGGCGCGGAGCAAACCACCAATCCAGAAGTGTTTGGTGCCATACCGCTGCTGGCAGGYACYYTGCTCATCACCTTCATTGCYATTTGTGTTGCMGCGCCRGTKGGSYTGTTCTCCGCGATTTATTTGGCYGATTATGCCGCGCCGAAATTCCGCGCWACGGCAAAACCGATACTGGAAATATTGGCCGGTATCCCAACCGTTGTGTATGGCTTTTTTGCCGCGCTAACCGTCGCACCATTCTTGCGCCGCTATGGCGAGGGCGTTGGACTAACRGTATCATCTGAATCAGCTCTTGCRGCYGGTTTGGTGATGGGGATTATGATTATCCCGTTTGTGTCATCCYTGTCSGATGATGTGATCAGCGCAGTGCCGCAATCCTTGCGGGATGGCTCTGCCGGGCTTGGTGCCACCAAATCTGAGACCATACGCAARGTGGTGTTRCCCGCCGCRTTGCCGGGYATCGTGTCRGCGCTTATYCTGGCRATTTCCCGYGCTATTGGCGAAACCATGATTGTTGTWATGGCAGCRGGMCTTGCCGCAAAYYTGACGATTAACCCGCTTGAGGCGGTCACCACRGTKACAGTKCARATCGTAACCTTRCTGGTGGGCGATCAGGAATTTGACAGCGCCAARACYYTGGCTGCTTTTGCCCTYGGCCTCATGCTTTTCTGCATCACYCTGGCGCTCAATATTTTTGCTCTGAGAGTGGTTCGTAAATACAGGGAACAATATGACTGATCTTGTTGAAACACCTGTGAGCGGCTGGAACATTCACACCACGCAAGCGGCAAAGGCGCGTTTGAAAAAACGCTATTCAACCGAGCGCCGTTTCAGGATGGCTGGTTTGRTCGCCGTGCTTGCCGCTGGCGGGTTCTTGGTCATGTTGGTGGCAACCATTGCCCGTCAGGCCCTGCCYATTCTGACCTATCATTATGCGGTTATTCCGGTTGATTTGAGCAGCGATATTATTGATGCGGCTGATCCTGGTGCCGCGAATTACGATATCATCGTGCGCAAAGCGATCAGAGCKGAACTGCCTTATGTTTCTGGCCGCAAGGACAAGCGGCAATTGGGGCGGATAYTGTCTGCKGGTGCTGGCGTGGTGGTACGCCGTGAAATCRTAGATGATCCCTCACTCATAAAAGGCATGACAAATTACCCCTTGTTGATGGATGACTACGCCGATCTTTATTTGAAGGGCAAGATTACCGACAAAATTGAGATCACAACCAGTGTTGCCGCATCGCCTTCTGCAACGGAAGGAAGCATCACGATTGATGCCAATTCCCCTGCCTTCATAGCTAAATTGGCAGCGGTGAAATCCAGCCTTGGCATAGAGGCCAAGGATTTGCGCCGTCAGTTGGAAAACAGCAAAAAGTCTTTGGTGTTCTTAAACTCTAAACTGGCGTCAGGCGATTATCGAGATGCCACAAAACTTGCCAAGGATGTGCTCGCGGTTGAGGCACGTATTGCAAAACTGGAGAGCAAGGCATCTGCGCTTGAGGCGCGTGTCAGCAACGCTGACGCGCCCGAGCAATTGACACGAGATGATCCAAGCTTTCTGGTCCATATGAATCAGGGTGTCGTGAAAATAACCCGTATCGGGCGTGAGCAGGTTGAAGGCGAGGTTATTGTCCCTCTTCAATCCAGCGCTCAGGCGCAGCCCGGAAACTGGGTGATCGAAGAGCTCACCAGGCCGGAATCCCTGCGCAAAGTATCTGACAAGCAGATCATCTATATTGATCAACTTGTTGCAAATGGCCGCATTGACCGTCAGCTCAACACCTTGTTTTTCACTGGCGGTGCAAGCCGTGATCCGGAAATGGCCGGCATTTGGGGCGCCGTTGTTGGCTCGTTCCTGACCATGCTGGTCACGTTGGTTATTGCCTTTCCTTTGGGCGTTGCCTCGGCGATTTATCTGGAAGAATTTGCGCCTGAAAACAAATTTACCGATTTGATTGAGGTGAACATCAACAATCTGGCGGCGGTGCCATCCATCGTGTTCGGGTTGCTTGGCTTGGCCGTGTTTTTGAATGTATTTGGCATGCCGCGCTCGGCCCCATTGGTGGGCGGTATTGTGCTGGCGCTCATGACCTTGCCGACCATCATCATTGCCAGCCGTGCTGCGTTGCGTGCCGTGCCCCCTTCCATCCGCGAAGCTGCTCTTGGCATTGGCGCTTCAAAATTGCAGGCTGTTTTCCACCATGTTCTGCCCTTGGCAATGCCCGGCATGTTGACCGGGACGATCATTGGCATGGCGCAGGCACTGGGCGAAACCGCGCCGCTCTTGATGATTGGCATGGTGGCCTTTATTGTGGATATTCCCGGCGGCTTTACAGACCCGGCAACCGTGCTTCCGGTACAGATTTACATGTGGGCAGACTTTCCAGAGCCCGCATTCCAGCAAAAAACCAGCGCTGCGATCATCTCATTACTTGTATTCTTGGTCCTCATGAACGCGCTGGCCGTTGTGGTTYGAAAACGCTTTGAACGGCGTTGGTAGGCAAGAGGAAATTGGCGAAAATGGACACTTCAACTATGTCACAAACCATCCAATCAACCGGCAGYAAAGCAGCGAYGCCCATTGATAGGCCTATCAAAATGCGCGGTAAYAACGTGTCGGTCTACTATGGCAAGAAACARGCGCTGTTTGATGTCTGYCTAAACATYCCTGAAAAGCAGGTGATATCGCTGATCGGGCCTTCTGGTTGTGGTAAATCCACCTTTTTGCGTTGCTTCAACCGSATGAATGACACCATCGATATTTGCCGCGTAGAAGGYGATATTCGGYTGGATGATACCGATATTTATTCSCCGCARATYGATGTGGTGGAGCTGCGCGCACGGGTTGGYATGGTGTTTCAAAARCCCAATCCATTYCCAAAATCAATCTTTGAAAACGTTGCCTATGGCCCGCGTATTCACGGCCTGACCCGCAATAAAACCGAGCTGGAAGAAGTTGTTATCACCAGCTTAAAAAAGGCTGGATTGTTTGAAGAGGTCAAAGACCGGCTGGAAGAGCCAGGTACTGGTCTTTCTGGCGGCCAGCAGCAGCGCTTGTGTATTGCCCGCGCCATTGCCGTTAGCCCTGAAGTGATTTTGATGGATGAGCCATGTTCAGCGCTTGATCCCATCGCAACGGCCAGAATTGAAGGCCTGATTGATGAATTGCGCGAAAACTATACCATCGTCATCGTAACGCACTCCATGCAGCAAGCGGCGCGTGTGTCGCAGCGCACRGCCTTTTTCCACCTTGGCGTTCTGGTGGAAGAGGGTGCTACGGATGATATTTTYACRAACCCGAATGATCAGCGCACGCAAGATTACATTACCGGCCGTATCGGCTAGACCGCTCAGGTTTTGGCTAATGGGTTGATGAGTTGGAAGGAAAGCACATGACGGAACATATAGTTCGTGCCTATGACGAGGAATTGCAGCAGCTTTCCCGGCATATTGCGCAAATGGGCGGCATTGCRGAAATCATGATCGTGGATGCGATTCAGGCACTTCTGCGCGTTGATCTTGATYTGGCACACCGGATTATCGCCAAGGATAAAAGCCTCGATCTACTCCAGCGGCARGTTGAGGATGATGCYATTCGCACCATCGCGAAACGTCAGCCTATGGGSTCTGATTTGCGRGTTGTGGTATCCTCCYTGCGTATTTCCAAYGATTTGGAGCGYTGCGGAGATTTGGCCAAAAACATCGCCAAGCGGGTTATCGCGGTTCGGGATCAGTTCCAGCCGCCAAAACTGGTGCATGGCATTGAGCATATGGCTGAGCTTGCCCAAAGGCAGTTGACCAATGTCCTCAACGCCTATGTGTCAGGCGATGTGGAACAAGCCATTGAGGTTTGGAAGAGCGATGATGAGATTGACGCGATTTACACCTCAATTTTCCGCGAACTTCTGACCTATATGATGGAAGACCCACGCAACATCACCTTTTGCACGCATTTGCTGTTTTGCGCTAAAAATGTCGAGCGGATCGGCGATCATGCGACCAATATTGCCGAGACCGTGGTTTTTCAGGTTACCGGCAATCAAATAGAAGAAGAGCGCCCTAAAGGCGCGGACATTTCGACAACGGCGTTTGAACCTAACATCTAGGCTTTCGAGTTGAGGCCTGCTGCTAAATTGCGAGAATGACATGGCTGTACCACATATTTTAGTCGTCGAAGATGAAGCATCGCTTAGCCTTCTTCTGCAATATAACCTTGAAGCAGAAGGCTATACGGTTGATATCGCTGATCGCGGCGATGAAGCAGAATTGAAACTGCGTGAGACAAACCCCGATTTGGTTTTGCTGGATTGGATGTTGCCCGGCGTATCAGGCATCGAATTGTGCCGCCGCATTCGCGCCCGAGCGGAAACCGCAACCCTGCCAGTTATCATGCTCACCGCGCGCGGCGAGGAAGCCGAGCGTATTCGCGGCCTTTCAACCGGCGCTGATGATTATATCGTCAAACCGTTTTCTGTTCCCGAATTGGTGGCGCGTGTGGGCGCTCTGCTGCGCCGCGCCAAACCCAAAACCGTATCGCGGATTTTGCAATCAGGCGATATTGAACTGGACCGTGAAACCCACCGGGTGCACCGCGCCTCCAGAGAACTTCAGCTTGGGCCCACCGAGTTCAAATTGCTGGAATTCTTCATGCAAAGCCCGGATCGTGTCTTTAGCCGGGAGCAATTGCTCGACGGTGTCTGGGGCCATGATGTTTACGTGGATGAGCGTACTGTGGATGTTCATGTCGGCCGGCTGCGCAAGGCCATCAACAAGGGCCGGGCCAAAGATCCAATCCGCACCGTGCGAGGATCAGGGTACTCTTTGGACAAACGGTTTATGGATACCGACTAATTTTTCAGCGCTGCTCTTCGATCATGGCTTGGTAAATCGGCAACAATCCAATATTGTTGGTCCGAACACCCTCAGTAATTTGTGCAAGCGCCCATTGGGCGCTGCACCAGAATGATCCCGGAGAGATATGATGGACAGACTCAAAGGCAAATTTGCCCTCCTAACTGCGGCTGGACAAGGCATCGGTAAAGCCGCCGCTTTGCATATGGCCAAAGAAGGCGCGCGCGTTATCGCAACCGATGTGAACGCAGAGCTACTGTCCGAATTGGACGGGGTCGATGGCATTGAAACACGCGTGCTTGATGTTCTGGACGGCGATGCCATCACGGCATTGGCAGCGGATTTGGGCGAGATTGATGTGCTGTTTAATTGCGCAGGCGTTGTCCATGCAGGAAACATTCTGGAAAGCACCGAAGATGATTGGGATTTTGCCTTTAATTTGAATTGCAAAGCGCAATACCGCATGGTCCGCGCTTTTCTGCCCGGTATGATTTCGGGCGGCGGCGGTTCCATCATCAACATGTCTTCTGTTGCAGGCACCGTAACAGCGCCGGTTAACCGGTTTATATACAGCGCGAGCAAGGCGGCTGTGGCTGGCCTGACGCGCGCGATTGCAGCGGATTATGTTACGCAGGGTATTCGCGCCAACGCGATTTGCCCCGGCACGGTTGATAGCCCCAGCCTGCATCAGCGCTTGCGCGATACYGGCGATTATGACGCTGCCCTCAAAGCCTTTGTCGATCGCCAGCCGATGGGCCGWATTGGCAAGCCKGAAGAGATTGCTGCGCTYGTTGTYTATCTGGCCTCCGATGAAAGCGGATACACCACTGGCCAGGAACACATTATCGATGGCGGCTGGACAACCTGATTTCGGACCCTAATTTTAGTATTCTATAGATTGCTTCAAACGGAGTGTACCATGCAAAAATTGCTGGTAACGGGTGCCGCCGGAGTGCTTGGCATAGCTATGCGCTCACGGCTTTCAGATATGGCGGACACAAGTTTTCGGCTGACAGATATTGTAGCTCCCAGCTACGATTATGGCAGTGATGAATTTGTTCAGTGCGATTTGTCGGATGAAGCTGCCGTGCTGGATCTTGTGGAAGGGTGTGACGGCATCGTGCATCTGGGCGGTATTTCCGTTGAAGATGAGTTTTCCAAAATTCTGCAAAGCAATATTGTGGGCATGTATAATCTTTATGAGGCCGCACGTGCCCACGGCCATCCACGTATCATGTTTGCCAGCTCAAACCATGTCATTGGYTAYTACCCYCAAGGCACACCATTGCAGGCWGATTGCGCGRTRAAACCRGATGGGCTTTACGGCGTRTCCAAGTGTTTYGGCGAGGCAATYGCCGCCATGTATCACGCCAAGTTTGGYCAGGAAACGGCCATTGTGCGCATTGGTAGCTGCGTTGAGAAACCAACGGATTATCGCGCCCTGGCCACCTGGCTGAGCTATGATGATCTGGCTGGYCTTATAAAGGCAGTGTTTGCGGTGCCGGTTCTTGGCTGCCCAACCATCTGGGGCGTATCCAATAATGATGGTGCCTGGTGGGAYAATKCWGCTTCGMGCYATYTRGGSTGGACRCCAAAGGACAATGCCGAAGACTGGCGCAAAGAAGTTGAGGCCAATTGYCCKGTRCCCGACCCTGARGATGCCATTGCSAARTGGCAGGGCGGTRTCTTTACCGATGACCCGATCATCAAGAAATCATAATGTTGAAATCGGGTTGTTTGTAATGTTGAACGGATTAGCTCATGCGCCCGCAATCAATTGAGCTAGAAAAATGCYTATCAAARATTTTCCARGCACCTGGGTTTGCMAATGGGCAACAGCTTCGAAATTTACTAMGCTATTTGGTGAATGCAGCACTTTCAGGAAATGACGCGRGCATAAACGGCAATGCCATAGCTGCASAGGTRTTTGGCCGCCCTGCCTCATTTGATCCCAGATATGACTCAATYGTGAGAGTGCAAGCTGGGAGGCTAAGAAAAGCGCTTGAAGAATAYTATAGYGGTGAGGGGCGCGATGATCATCTGCGTATTCTTATTCCCAAGGKYGGRTACAAGGTTGAATTTGGCCGTGTCGATCACACCGCTGCCGCAGTAGATTTAGAAAGCAGCCTTTCTGTCGCGGGGGTCATTAAAATTGGCGTGCTGCCCTTTGCATGCTTGTCCTCCGATCTGGAGCACAGCTCATTTGCAGATGCCCTGTCAGAGGAGCTCATTGCAGCCTTAGCTCGGATAAACGCATTTTCACTTGCGCCAAGGTTTTCTTCTTTTGAGTATCGCGCACCAAGTGATGCGAAGATTGTTGGTGCCAAACTTGGTGTTCATTATTTGGTGGATGGCAGCGTTCAGCAATTGGGCGCAAGGTTGCAGGTCGATGTAGAACTCATAAAAATAAGCACGGGAGCCAAGATTTGGACGCAGAGCTACAATCGGGATAGAAGCGATGATTTTGAGCTGATAGATGAATTGATTGCAATAATTATCGCCGATTTACGTCCGCAAATTTATCAGGAAACCAAACGGGATATCGAAAAGAAACCTCATGGTTCGTTGGCCGCTTGGGAATTGTTTTTTCTGGCTCACTGGACAAAAGATCAAGGTGCTAACACCTATCACGATGAGCTTGCGCGGTTGAACGCGGCTTATATCGCCGTTAAAATAGCGCCTAATTCGGGCCAGGCGCATTCTGTGTTGGCGGATAAACTATCGTTTTTGGCTAATAATGATCCAAAATTTGATACCGAAGTACGTCATAAAGAGGCTGCGTATCACGCAAACAAAGCTGCGATGCTTACGTCCAGAGACGCTGATGTATCGTTCAATCTGGCCATGTATTATCTCCATACGGGCAAAAATGAAGAGAGCCTGCGTTCCGCACGCCATGCGTTAGGACTGGAGCCCAACAACAATCTGGCTCAGGTATTGGTGAAGATGTTGCCCTATATCGATACAACAGCGCCGCAGGAAACCATCGATGATCTGCACGCCATTGGAGCTGCCTACACACCAGAGCATCATGCCTATTGGGTGTTGTTTGCAAGCCKTGGAATYTTGCATTTGAACAATGGMGAGTTCCTGCTCTCCAAAGARGCGGCACAAAAATCTTATGACACATTCAAACTCTATCCCATTTGYCTACAGATGGCTGCCGCCATGGTTCAATTGGGCGAGGAGGAAGCCGCGATGRAATTGGTGGCGGAAGCTCAGGCTAATTGGCCAAAYGGCGATGTCTATCACTATGCCAATGTCACTATTCCCAGACGCTACAAAAAGGGGCCGATAGYGGATGATATACAAAGCTACTATCTGCAATTGGCGGATTTGTGCAACCGGCAAGAATGAAAATTAGGCACGCCTGATTATGCGCAGGCCAGCTTRTCAAACGGCACCAGCGCGCCTTGATGCGAGACGACGGTGCTGGCAAGCGCATGCCCTTKKCGCACAGCTTCAACMGCGGCTTCGCCGGTAAGRCGYGCYGCAAGATAACCGCCATTGAATGAATCGCCTGCGCCGGTGGTGTCWACCGGGGTCACGCGTGCCATTGCGGGCAATTCTTCGGTTTGCCCATCGATTGTGATCACCATRTCGCCGCCGCCATTCTTGACGACAATCTCTTTGGCCCCAAGCGCCTGATATCTGCGCGCAGTRTCTTGCGGAGACTTRTCYCCAAARAACGCGGMTTCATCATCATAGCTTGGCAAAACCGTGTGYACGGCMCGSGCTGCTGCTTCAATCGAGCTGCACATGGTTGCGGTATCTGGCCACAAAGCCGGGCGCAGATTTGGATCAAGCACGGTTGTCTTGCCAGCGCGTGTCGCCTCAGCCACCAAATCGACAAGCGCTTTACGTGCCTGCTCTGGCAGGATCGCCAATGTGATACCGGACAGGTAAATCACATCGCTGGCAGCAATCGCAGCGGCAAGATGCTTGGTATTATCAGCCAATCCGCGTGCCGCAGACATGCCCCGCCAATAGGTAAATGAGCGCTCACCTTGATCCAGCGTGATCATATAGAGTCCTGGAACGCGGCTTTCATCGCGGGTTATGAATTGGGTACCAATATTGTTTTCCGCCAGAAAAGAGATCATCCGATCCGAGAGCGTATCGACGCCAATGCGTGTCAGATATTCAACCGACCAGCTGTTGGGCAGGCAGGCGCGCGCATACCAGCTGGTGTTTAGCGTGTCGCCGGCAAATCCGCTGCGCCACAAATCAGGCCCCGCGCCTGATAACTCCACCATGCATTCCCCAATTGCCAGAAAGCGCATCTGCCCATCCAATTCATTTTGCAATTTGTCGCAGATCAGATGATTTGCAACTGTTTATGCGCCTGTATATCGTGGGTAATATGATTGGGCCATTTCTTTTACCCGCACAAATAACAAGCTCCAGAAATTGGATTTTAATATGACAGACCTTCGATCGGCACTTCGAGGCATTTCCGGCATTCTTGTAACGCCGTTTGATCGTGATGATGCAATCGCGCCCAAATTACAGGCCCCTATTGTTGATCGCGCCATTGATGCCGGTGTTCATATTCTGGTCGCCAATGGCAACACCGGAGAGTTTTACAGCCTGACGATGAATGAGGCTGAGCAGATGGTTCATGCCTCAGCCGAGCATATTAACGGGCGCATTCCGCTGATCGCCGGTGTTGGCAGAAGCGTTGCGGATGCTTGCGCATTAGCAAAGGCGTCGAAAGCTGCTGGCGCCAATGCGCTGATGGTGCATCAACCGCCCGATCCATTTGTCTCTCCGCGCGGCCTGGTGGATTATGTCCGCCGTGTGAGCGATGCCAGCGATGGCCTGCCTTTGATGCTGTATTTGCGCAATGACGCCATTGGTACGCAGGCGATTGTTGATTTATGCGAGATCGACGGCGTCGCCGGGGTGAAATGGGCAACGCCAAATCCGCTCAAACTATCGCAAGCCATCGCGGCCACAGACCCGGCGATCATTTGGGTTGGTGGCTTGGCCGAAGTCTGGGCCCCGCCGCTTTATGCCGTTGGTGCACGCGGCTTTACCTCTGGCCTGATTAATGTGTGGCCCCAGCGCTCTGTTGCCATTCACGCGGCGCTGGATGCGGGCAATTACCCCCTTGCGGGCGAGCTGATTGACGGCATGAAAAGTTTTGAGGATATTCGTGCCCAGGAATTGGGCGGTGCCAATGTCACCGGCGTTAAAGCTGCCCTTCAGGCTCTTGGCCATGATTGCGGGCGCACAAGGCCACCCTCAGCCTGGCCGTTGACGCAGTCCCAGCAAACGATGCTTGATGGCTTTTTGAAAGAGCAAAATATTCCATCATTCAACGCCTAAGTCTTCTCGTTTGAGCTGGGTAAAGTGGCAAGTAAATTGCGGGCAGCGTTCTTAATAAGGGCGCTTCTTGACTGTTTCTGCGTGGTCAAACTGAACTAAAATTGATCCATTCAACTCAATGCATTTTTCTCCAATTTTTCGAGGGAAATAAATTTTGAATCAATCATAAGGTGTGTTAAATTTTCTAAGAAACGACAATTCATCATAGAATTCTTATAATAAACAGCATGTTATAAAACATCGTCGATAGTTTCTTGGTGGTAAAGTTATGCCTATTTACAAAAGTCATAAAATAATACTTAATAGATTTTGTAAGTAACTTGGGAGGAAATTATGAACATCAAAACAACATTGCTCGCGACTGTTATGACGCTGGCACCAATGGCCGTTTCCGCGGCTGATTTAACAATCGGTTTTTCACAGATCGGGTCTGAATCCGGTTGGCGTGCTGCTGAAACCACCGTTACAAAACAGCAAGCAGAAGCACGCGGCATTATTTTGAAATTTGCCGATGCTCAGCAAAAACAAGAAAACCAAATCAAAGCCATTCGCTCTTTTGTAGCGCAGGGCGTTGACGCGATTTTGCTCGCACCTGTCGTAGCAACAGGCTGGGATGCAGTTCTGGAAGAAGCCAAGGAAGCTGAAATTCCTGTGCTGCTGCTGGATCGTACCGTGGATGCACCCGAAGATTTGTATCTGACTGCTGTCACCTCTGATTTGGTCCATGAAGGCCGCGTCGCTGGTGAATGGCTTGTAGCTGAAACTGCTGGCAAAGATTGCAACATTGTTGAGTTGCAGGGCACCACAGGTTCGTCACCTGCCATTGACCGTAAAARYGGTTTTGAGCAGGGCATTGCCGGTAATGCAAATCTGAAAATCATCCGYAGTCAAACTGGTGATTTYACCCGCTCCTTGGGTAAAACCGTTATGGAAAGCTTTTTGAAAGCTGAAGGCCGGAACAATATTTGTGCGCTTTATGCCCACAATGATGACATGGCYGTTGGCGCAATTCAGGCCATTAAAGAAGCTGGTCTTGCACCGGGYAAAGACATCTTGATCGTGTCCATYGATTCCGTTCCAGATATCCAYCTKGCYATGGCYGCTGGYGAAGCAAATGCGACGATTGAGCTGACACCAAACATGGCTGGTCCTGCTCTTGATGCGCTGGAAGCATTCTTGAAAGACGGCACAGTGCCGCCAAAATGGATCCAGACAGAATCCCGTCTTTATACTCTTAAAGATGACAATCAGGCGATCTACGAATCCAAGAAAAATCTTGGCTACTAATCTCCTCCCGAATAGCCGGGCCGGCCTTTGYGCTGGCCCGGTTGCTTTATAAATGCCTGCGGGCATTATGTGATCGTCGCRACGACRNCATTTAATACATCAATGAATTGAGAGCCCGCCATGCAGGACACAAMTAAACSCGTGCTCCAGAGCAAACCCGTGCTTCAATGCAAAGGCGTCTCTAAATTCTTTCCCGGTGCCATTGCACTGGATGCGGTGGATCTAAAACTTTACGCTGGTGAAGTTCATGCTCTGCTTGGAGAGAACGGCGCAGGAAAATCCACGCTGATTAAATGCCTGACCGGAGCCTACAAGCGCGATGGCGGCCAGATTTACCTCGATGGCAGCGAGATTAACCCGCGCGACACCAAAGCCTCGCAGGAACTGGGTATCGGCACGGTTTATCAAGAAGTAAATCTGCTGCCCAATTTGACGGTCGCAGAAAACCTGTTTTTGGGGCGGCAGCCCACCCGAAACGGGTTTTTGCAAACGGCAACAATGAACAAGCTTGCCCAGCAGCAATTGTCTGAGTTCGGCCTTGAGATTGACCCCAAAGAATTACTCTCCGCCTATTCCGTGGCGATACAGCAGGTCGTGGCSATTGCCCGCGCTGTGTCCATGTCCGGCAAGGTGCTGATATTGGATGAGCCAACMGCCAGTYTGGACCGCGATGAAGTRGRYTTGGTGTTTTCWGTTATCAGAAAACTAAAAGAGCGCGGTTTGGCGATTGTGTTCATCACCCATTTTCTGGATCAGGTCTTTGAGATTTCAGACCGCGCGACCATTCTTCGTAACGGACAATTGGTTGAATCGCTTTCCCTAAAAGGTGTGAGCCAAAAAGACATCGTAACCTTGATGCTGGGYCGCCAGCTGGAATCGCAAGTTGTGCGGGATCGCAGTGCTCAAAAAATTGGCCCTGAACTGCTTTCCTTTGAGGACTTTGGCAAGCGCGGGATGATTGAACCGTTCTCCATGGCCATTCACGAGGGCGAAATTGTCGGCGTTGCCGGGCTGTTGGGGTCGGGCCGTACAGAAACCGCCAATCTTATATTTGGCGCGGTTCAGGCCGATTCTGGCCTGTGCAAATTTCGCGGCGAGAAAATGCGCCTGGCCTCTCCGCGTGATGCCATTGCCAAAAATATTGGGTTTTGCCCCGAAGACCGAAAAACCGATGGCATTATCGGCGATTTATCTGTCCGGGAAAACATCACCCTTGCTCTTCAGGCGCGGCAGGGCTGGTTTCGCCCGATACCGCGTGCCAAGCAGAATGAGATTGCGGAAGCCTTTGTCAAAGCGCTGGATATTCGACTGGCCAATCTGGATATGCCCATTCGGCTGCTATCTGGCGGCAATCAACAAAAAGCCATCTTGGCCCGGTGGCTGGCAACAGAGCCGGAATTTCTCATTCTTGATGAGCCGACCCGGGGCATTGATGTGGGCGCGCACGCGGAAATCATTCGTTTGATTGAAGATCTGCGCGAGAAGGGGCTGGCTTTACTGGTGATCTCCTCGGAACTGGATGAGCTGGTTGCCTATTCATCACGCGTCATTGTTTTGCGGGATCGCAAACAGGTGGAAGAGCTGACCGGCGATCAAATCACCACCAGCAATATTGTGCAGGCAATTGCATTTGAACATAGCGAACCCACTCAACCAGATGCTGCAAGAGGGAACGCCTAAAATGTTATTTTCCCGCGCAGGCCTTAAACGCATCATGCCGCAGCTCATTATTTTGGGCTGCGTGCTGTTGCTCAATTATCTGGTTTTTCCAGATTTTTTCAAAATTGAATTTCAAAACGGACGCCTGTTTGGCAGTTTTGTTGATGTGCTCAATCGCGGCGCGCCAACTGCGTTACTATGCATTGGCATGACATTGGTCATTGCGACCAAGGGGATCGATCTATCCGTGGGCGCTGTTATGGCAATCTCCGGTGCAACTGCGGCTGCTATCGTGGTGGAGGGCTATGGCTGGCCGCTGGCGCTGATTGGCGCCATTGCTGCGGGGTCGCTTTGCGGATTATGGAACGGTTTTCTGGTATCCGTCCTGCGCATACAGCCCATTGTCGCAACATTGGTGCTGATGGTGGCCGGGCGCGGCATTGCCCAATTGATCACCGAAGGCACCATTTTGACCTTCYTSAAYGAAGGYTTGATCTTCTTTGGCAGYGGYACTGTTTTCGGCATCCCGACACCAATATTAATCTGGGTARTTCTSGGYCTGTTCATCACATTTGCTGTGCGAAAAACGGCWCTTGGCGTTCTCATAGAAGCTATTGGCATCAATGAGAGGTCCAGCCGTTTGGCAGGCATYAACAGCACGGTTCTGTTGGTGATGGTGTATTTGGTTTCCGGCGCTTGCGCATCTATTGCAGGCATAGTTGTCGCYGCGGATATTCACGGTGCTGATGCCAATAATGCTGGATTATGGCTGGAACTGGATGCCATTTTGGCGGTGGTTGTCGGTGGTAATTCTCTGCTTGGCGGGCGCTTCAGTATCATAGCATCGCTGCTGGGCGCGTTGATTATTCAGTCGGTGAACTCGGTTATTCTGCTATCCGGCATGCCGCCTGAATTTAATCTGATCATCAAGGCAATCATCATTATTTTGATCCTTGTTATYCAGTCGCCAACGATCAAACACGCTATTTATATCATGCGCTCAACCGGTGCCCCACCACCGGATTCTCCCACACCGCAAAACCAGAGGCAGAATGCAGAAAGGTCATCCCAATGAAATCGTCTCATCTGCCATTATTGGTCACCATCGCTACTTTCATTCTGGCTTTTGTCTTGTGTGCCTGGCAATACCCCAACATGGCCTCGCCCCGTGTGTTTGGTAACTTGCTGACCGATAATGCCTTTTTGGGCATTGCTGCCGTTGGCATGACCTTTGTTATTCTGTCTGGTGGCATTGATCTATCGGTCGGTTCCGTTATTGGGTTTAGTGGCGTGTTTTTGGCAGTCATTTTGCGTGACACGTCAATCCATCCGCTGTTTGCCTTTGCCTTGGTTCTGGCGATTGCCACGGCCTTTGGCGCAGCCATGGGTGGGATTATCCATTATCTGGAAATGCCGCCCTTTATTGTCACGCTGGCAGGCATGTTTTTGGCGCGCGGTGCGGCGATCGTATTGTCGACTGATTCTGTGCCAATCGTGCATGATTTTTACAGTGTTCTGCAGCGAACCTACTATAGAATGCCGGATGGGGGGCGCTTTTCGCTGATTGGCGGCATTATGCTGCTGGTGTTCCTTGCCGGTATCATCATTGCGCACAAGACAAAATTTGGCAAAAATGTCTATGCGCTGGGTGGCGGTGTGCAAACAGCTCAGCTTATGGGCGTGCCGATTGCGGGCACGACAATTGGCATTTATGCCTTGTCTGGCCTATTGGCGGGGATCGCTGGTATTGTRTTTTCWTTATACACATCAGCAGGTTATTCTCTGGCYGCGGTTGGCGTGGAGCTGGATGCYATTGCYGCCGTGGTTATTGGTGGCACATTGCTCACCGGTGGCACTGGCTTTGTGGCCGGCACGCTTTTCGGCATCCTCACCATGGGGCTTATACAAACATACATAGTTTTTGACGGCACCCTATCGAGTTGGTGGACCAAGATTGTTATAGGTACATTGCTATTTGCGTTTATCTTGCTGCAAAAAGGTCTGATTTGGGTAACGAAGGTTCGGAAAAAGCCAGCGCGCGAATTCGCCAAGCCATCATGAATTTTGTGACGGAAGGCGGGCTGAGGGAGCGTAGCTTCAACCATACAGCGCATGTTGTAGAGGAACTCGGCAAGGCCATCGTCACAGGTGAATACCCTGCAGGCACGATGATTCCGCTTGATCCTGATATATCGGAGATGTTCGACGTCTCTCGYACGGTTGTGCGCGARGCCAAGAAAACGCTGATYGCCAARGGCCTGATGCAATCAAAGGCCAAAGTAGGCACCCATGTACGGCCCAAATCCGARTGGAACATGTTTGATACCGACGTGTTGCGCTGGCATGGTGCGCTTAAGCAAAACGTCGAGTTTCTKGCAGAATTGTTTGAAATTCGTYTGGTGTTTGAACCTGCCGCCGCTGCCAAGGTWGCGCTTGTTGCYTCTGAGCAGGATTGCGCTCAATTATATGCTCTYATCGAYRCATTCGCCMRYGCCACCTCATCRCGYATYGAATTTGCTGTTGCCGATCTGGAATTTCACAAAGCGATTTTGCGCATGACGGAAAATCGGTTTCTACAATCTCTGGGAGATATTGTTCAGGCCTCGCTGTTCAGCGTGTTTGTGGCATCTGCACCTGATAGCGATGCGCAGGATATGCTGAAGATCGTCAACAAGCACCGCGATATTGTTGATGCGATCAAGGCCGGTGATGAGGCGCGCGCGCGCGAATGTATGGTCAATGTTATTCGCCGCGGCCAAAGTCAACTCGCTTAGAAACCTTTGAAATACCGGCTTAATTTCAAACCTGTGGTTGTTAATGCTAGTTTAAGAATATTGTTGCAGTTTGTATCGAACAGAAGCCTAATTTCTTATTACAGAGACAAGTTATGCTTCTCCCAGATGACAAATGTTGAGGCGTAGCAATGTCCAAAGATCAAAGCACTACCGGTGTCGAGCAATTTTTCGATGATGATGAAATCATCGTTAGTAAAACTGACCTGAAAGGGAAGTTGACATATTGTAACGATGTGTTTCTGCGTATGGCAGGTTACTCGGAAAAAGAATGTCTTGGACAGCCGCACAGCATGATCCGCCACCCGGATATGCCGCGTTGCATTTTTGGGCTTTTGTGGGAAACCATCCAGGATGGCCGCGAAATTTTCGCCTATGTGATGAACCGCTGTAAAAACGGCGATCACTACTGGGTTCTGGCTCATGTAACGCCAAGTCGCGATCTGACAGGAAACATCATTGGCTACCACTCCAGCCGCCGTGTGCCGGATCGCAGAATTCTCGAAGATGCAATTATCCCGCTCTATAAACAGCTGCTTGCTGAAGAGCGCCGCCACGGCAACCGCAAGGATGGCATGCAGGCCTCTGGCCAGTTGATCACCGAGCTTTTGGAAACTCAGAACAAACAATATGACGAGTTTGTTGCTACTCTTTAATCGGTCCAATTCGCGCATCCACGCACAATTTTCCAGGAAGAATGATAATGTTTTCCAACGCTAATAAATCAGCAATCGCTAAAGCACTCCCCGTATGTGAAGCTGTTGCACGGGGCGATTTTGAAGCCCGTATCCTCAACATTACYGAAACCGGTGCTGCCGGTGAGMTGTTGCACGCCATCAACCGCCTGATCGATAGRTCAGAYGCYTATGTTCGTGARACCAAGGCATCGCTGGAATATGTTGCGGACAATAAATATTTCCGCCGTATTGCAGAACGCGGCATGCTGGGCGCTTTTGGCGACGCCAGCCGCACTGTAAATACCGCCATGCARTCCATGGAAGACCGGGTMAAATCATTCTCCTCYGTGGTGGATGGCTTTGARKCCAATATGGGYGAAGTSATYGAATCTGTTTCTGCTGCTGCGACCGAGTTGGAAGCATCTGCAAAATCCATGGATGCATCTGCTGCATCTGCCAATAACGAAGCTGCAGAAGTTGCCAGTTCKGCTCAGGAAGCATCCGCCAATGTGGGCGCWGTTGCTGCCGCAACCGAGCAGATGAGCGCCAGCGTRAGCGAGATTAAYCAACAGGTTATCCAGTCGGTTGAAGTGACGAAAAGTGCTGTTGCTGAAGTTGARCGTACCAATAARGATATTGGCAGYCTCTCYGGRGCRTCYGAGAAAATTGGTCAGGTTGTTGGYATGATTGCCGATATTGCCGATCAGACAAACCTTCTGGCRCTYAATGCRACAATCGAAGCGGCCCGYGCCGGTGAAGCTGGTAAAGGCTTTGCKGTTGTGGCCTCCGAAGTTAAAGCGCTTGCTAGCCAGACCGCCAAAGCGACCGATGAAATTCGCGCACAGATTGGTGATATTCAAAACGCCAGTCAGCAGGCCGTATCATCCATGACCTCGATTGGCGAAACCATCAGTAAGGTCAACGAATTTGCCTCCCTCATTGCCGCCGCAGTGGAAGAGCAGGGTGCTGCAAACTCCGAAATTACCCGCAATATTGATGAGGCGTCCACCGGTACGGCTCAGGTGAGCAACCGCATTGGCACCATTAGCCAGGTGATTAGTGAAACTGGCCAGTCAGCGGCGCAGGTGCTTGAAGCCTCAACTGAGTTGTCTCAGCAATCTGTGATGATGCGCGACGAGATCGCGAGCTTCATGACCAAAGTGCGCATAGCAATCTAGGCTATTTGCAAACCAGATTTGCACGATAATTTTAAAAGCCCGGATTCAAAATCCGGGCTTTTTGTTGTTATGAGCAAGCGCTTAGCCTTGTTCAACCTCGACCAGTTTGCCCTGCGCGCTTGATGCCAAAAGCGCATCAATCAGATAATGGACATTTAGCGCGCTACGCCCGTTTGACACCGGATCACGCCCCGCTTGAACCGCTTCCACAAACTCCACAATTTGCGAGCGGTGCCAGTCATGGGGAAATGCCATGCGATCATCGCCGCTACCGGTCGAGGCTTCCTTGCCGATCACCTCGGTGCGCCCGTCAGCCCAATTCACCGTCAACACACTGCCAGATAGCGATAATGTACCGTTCTCGCAGTTGAAAACCATATATTCCTGACCACCGGGGAAAGATGTCGTGGTGGCCATGATGGAGCCATACGATCCATCGGTGAACTGGACGCCCGCGCCAACAAAATCTTCGACTTCAATATCGTGCATTGTCGATGTGCAGGCCATGGCCTGAACTGATTTGGCAGGCCCGGTCAGGCTCAACATTAAATCAAGCGAGTGAACCGCCTGGGTGATCAACACCCCGCCGCCATCTTGCTCAAAGGTGCCGCGTCCTGGCTCTGCGTAATACTCGTTTGAGCGCCACCACGGGACCATTAAATAAGAGGTGGCAAGCTTGCCCATTTTGCCGCTGGCCAATAAATCGCGCGCGGCGAGTGAACCCTCGCGAAAACGGTGCTGGAAAGTAATGCCCAGCTTTACTCCGGCATCCTCGCAAATCTGCACTATTTTGGTGGCAGCTTGCGTCGTGCGCTCTACCGGCTTTTCCATAAAGATGTGCTTGCCAGCTTTGGCCGCAGCCTCAACCAATTCCACCCGCGCATTGGGCGGCGTGAGCAAAATAATGGCGTCCATTTTATCGTCAGCCAGCAGTGCCTCATAGCTCTCAGCAGCGGGATAACCATGCTCGCTGGCAAATGCTTCGCGGCGTTCTTTGTTGCGCGTGTAAACACCGCGCACGTCGATCGTATCGGTTAAATCCTTGAGCGATTTGATATGGGGTGCCACTGCCACGCCAGCGCCCACGATGCCTATGCCAAATTTACGTTCGCTCATCACACATATCTTTCTGTTGAATGCTTTCACAACAGATTTAGTGCGCTTGGCGTCGGGGTCTACAAATCAATTTCTGCCAGCAGGGCTGCCCATGATGCGCCATGCATATCGCGGTCCTCTATTGAGCCTTGAATTTGCGGGCGCGGCAGGCTGAATTTGATGACATTGAGGCTGGGAATCTCAAAACGTTTGATGGTCTGAGGTTTCACGCCGAAGGCATCGGCAACCCGTTTTGTGGACAGGCCATCGCGCACCGTCTCAAAGGCCTGAGGCGTGCCGCAGAACATATCTACCGTCAGCCAGAACGGGCCTGCATTTTTACTGCGCAGTTTTTCAACAATGCTTCCAAGTTCAGCCATGGTGCAGCACCTCCAGCGAAAACGCATCCATCGGGTCAGCCAATTGCAGAACATGATTTAGGCAAAAGCCGTAAACCGCACCACGGTTGAGCTCTGCTGGTGAAAATGGAAAGGCAAAAGTTGGCTGTTCTTCCTGCGCACTCAAGGGATGGTGCAGCATGTAGGGGTTGAGCATCTTGCCAATTTCCTGCGCCAATTGCTCGTCTTTAGCGGTAACAATGCCAAGCACGCCAAGCTCCAAATGATCGCAATTGCGCGTTTCTAAATCACCAAAGCTTGCATTTTGGCCAATCAGGCGCAGTTCTATGGAGTAGTCGTTCCCGGACAGGCCCAGCCTGTCTTCAACTTTGGCACAGCACTTGGCGTGAATATCATCGGCCCATTTTTGCGCATTGGCGACATAATGTGCATCGCGTAGCAGCACCAACAACACGCTTTGATATCCGGCAATTCGCGCGCCTTCCAGTTTGACGGTATAGGTTTTGCTCGGCACCCATTTGGAGCCGCTTACCCGCACTCGTGTGTCATCCAGCGCTGTATAGATCGCCTTGGTGACATCCAGATAACCGCCGGGCTCATACAAAATAAAAGGGTCGCTGTTTTCATACAACATGTGAGCCGACACGGTGTGCGGCGTGGCATGCGCACCATCGGCCAAGGGCGTAACGGTAAAACCCTCATCATCAAAATCGATCAGTATCACGCCCGATTGCGGGTTTGAAGCACACAGCGCACCGCATTCGCCAATTTTAGCGCCGTGCCAGGCAGCGCCCGCATGGCAACCACGCATCAGTGGCAGGGCGGCAATAATGGCGGTGTCTGTTGTACGTCCGGCAATAACGATATCTGCGCCGGTTTCCAGCGCTGCAGAAATGTGTTCTGCGCCTGCCAATGCCACGATATTGGTGCATTCAGCAAAAGTATCGGCGGTGATATCCGGTGCATGGGGCAAGGGTGTTATCTCGCCTGCCTCAAAAGCAGTTGCCAGCTTGGCTGGGTCTTGAGAGCTGCGCAGCACAGCGATTTTCACGCTCTGGCCCAATTCGCCGGCAATTTCCTTGGTGATATCCAGCATCCAGTCAACGGCGCTATCGCTGCCGCAAGTCCCCGATGTGCCGATGACCAACGGCACGCCCGCTTTGGCACGCGCTTCCATTAAACCGCGCCATTCCACCTTGGTAGAGCTGCGGGAATATTTGGACACACCGCGCCCAAGATAGGCAGGGCCAGAATCGGTAGAGCCGCCATCAACGGCTATAATATCGGGTTTGGCAGCAAGGCCACGCTCCAGCGCAACCTTGTCGTAATTCAGGCCCAGCGCGCCTGATGGTATGAGAACCCGTATCATTCAGTCGGTTACCCTTTGTGGTTTTTTCAGCAATTTGCGCAGGAACATCGGCGCTACAAAGCCCAGAACCGCAGCAATCCAAAGCCCAATAGCGATAGGAGACGAGAACAGATAGGTAAAATCGCCATCGGCAATAACCATAGCACGGCGCAGGGCATTTTCCATATGGCCGCCAAGCAGAATGCCCAGGATCACGGGCACGGTGGGGATGTCTAATTTGCGCAGCACATAGCCAAGCGCGCCAAATGCCACCATCAGCAGCAGATCAAAATAACTGCCGGACAGCGAATAGATGCCCACAAAAGAAATCATGGTGACGCCCGGCATCAAAACCCATGATGGCACGGTGAGAATGCGCACAAAGATTTTAACCATCGGAACATTCATCGCCAGCAGCACAAAGTTAGAAATCAACAGCGAAGCAATAAGGCCCCACACAACTTCTGGCCGGTCGGTGAACAGGGTTGGCCCCGGTGTGATGTTCAGCGTCATCAGCAACGCCAGCAGCACAGCTGTGGTGCCAGAGCCGGGTACGCCAAGCGTAAGCATTGGTATCAAGGCACCGCCTGCCGCCGCGTTGTTGCCAGCTTCTGGTGCGACAACGCCTTTGACCGCACCCTTGCCAAATCCACCTTTTTCTCCAGCAATGGCTTTTTCAGACATATAGGCCAGAAAACTGCCAAGAGATGCGCCCGCACCGGGCAGCACGCCCGCGACAAAGCCCACAAGGCTGGCGCGCAACATCGTCCATCTGGTCTCAAAAATATCGCGCCAGGGAATGGTAACTTTACCAAGCTTCACGCCAATGGAAGAGTTTTCGCCTTTGTTTTCTATAAAGAAGAACACTTCGGCAATGGCAAACAGGCCAACGATGGCGACCAGAAAATCAATGCCGTCCATAAGGTGCAAGCTGCCGCCAGTGAGCCGGGGCATGCCAGAACTATTGTCAACGCCGATCATGGCAATGCCAAGCCCAATGCATGAGGCAATCGCCGCTTTRGCCTGATTGTTGGAAGCCATGCCGCCCAGCGTRCAAAACGCCAGCAGRTAAAGCGCAAAATACTCAGCCGGGCCAAACAGATARGCCACTTGAGCCAGCATAGGGGCCAGAAAAACAAGACCAACTGTGGCCAGAAACGCGCCAACAAAGGAGGCCACACCGGACAGCACCAGCGCATCGCCYGCGCGCCCTTGCTTGGCCATTGGATAGCCATCCAGCGTTGTCATCAGCGCTGGTTCATCGCCGGGRATGTTGAGCAGGATGGARCTGATCCGTCCGCCATACATYGCGCCGTAATAAACKGCGGTCATCAACACCAATGCAGATGTGGCATCCAGCCCCAGCGTRAAGGTGAGGGGGATGAGAATGGCAACGCCGTTGGCAGGGCCAAGGCCGGGTAAYGCGCCAATAATGGTGCCCAAAAAGCAACCGATGACGGCAAGCATTAGTGTGTAAGGCGACAACGCAATTGAAAAGCCAAGAGCGAGGTTTGACATGATATCCATGGTTGCTCCTAACCRATCATACCTTTTGGAAAGGCCACCAGCCCAAGACCAAAAGCGTATTTAAACAGAACAAAAAGRCCAACAGAGAGGCCCGTTCCGGTCAGCACTGCRGGCAATGCTTTGGGYGAAATCTGRTAGCTGAGAACGGCTGCWGCCACYGCTGTTGGCACCACAAAACCGATAGGGCGCAGCGCATAGGCATAGGCAACAAGTACCGCCACGGCCAAAGCTAATCCGCCCAGAACCTTTAAGGCAGGCCATTCGGGGTCCGGGTCCGGGCGCAAGATCATCACCAATGCAGAGATGGCAGCAACGCTGCCAATCAATATTGGAAAAGCCTTTGGTCCAACCGGATCAGCCAAAAAGCTGGTCTGAATTTGAGTGGCGCTTGCGATATACCCAAGCGCCACAAAAAGAACGACCAGACCAAAAATCCGGTCGCTGGTCATTATTGAATAACCCCAATGTCTTTCGACAGCTGGTTAATCTCGGCAACAAGGCCATCAACATAGCCCTGGAAATCCGCACCGACTTTGGTGAACGGTGCCAGACCATTATCAACCATGGCTTTTTTCCACTCAGGGCTGTCTGCAACCTTTTGCAGGCGCTCGGCCCACATATCGAAGGTTGCATCGCTGACACCGCGAGGAATGTAGAGGCCGCGCCAGTTTACAGCGACAACATCAAAACCCTGCTCTTTGGCTGTTGGAATGCTTTCAAAGCCTGGTACGCGCTCATCCGTTAGCACRGCAAGTGCGCGGATTTTGCCAGATTTCAGGAAGCCAACGATTTCGGACATGTCGCCGGTCATCGCCTGTGTAAAGCCACCRATGGTTTGGGTGATCGCATCAGCGCCGCCATCAAGACCGATATATTTTATCTTTGTGATGTCGGTGAAGCCAGCGCGTTGCAGGATCATCAAAGGTTTAAGATGATCAAAGCCGCCAACTGCGGAACCGCCAGCAAAGGTAAYGGAGCCTGGATCAGACTTGATGGCATCAATCAGATCACCCAGAGATTTATACGGGCTGTCTTCTGCCACWACAATCACGCCCGGATCAGCRCCAATWGCGCCRACRAAGCGCACTTGCGATGCGGTCATGCCTGCATAGGCATTTTGAGCAAGGCGTGTTGATGTKGCSGASGAMGCCGCCACGATCAGATCCGCATCATCATTGCGCTCRACAACCACATGGTTGAAGGCCAAGCCACCGCCAGCACCGGCCATGTTYGTTACCTGAATGGGCGCATCAACAGCGCCRATTTCATACATGATCTTACCGATTTGACGGCAAGTAAAATCCCAGCCACCGCCCGGATTTGCTGGCGCAATACATTCAGCAGCRGAGGCAATACCTGCCGTGCCGATGGTTAAAAGTGCGCCCGYCATGAGCGCTTTCAAAAAGCGTGATGTCATCGTGTTCTCCCAAGTAAAAGCGAGGTGTTACTCGCATATGGCATTGTTTCGTCTATCTATCCGGCGGGACATTGCCGGAAAACAGAGAACGAAAWCACGCATATATTTTCTTACTTGTCGAGACTTACCGACATCTACTGAATATATTTAGGCATAATCAAACGCGGCAGAGCCAGAATAAYATCCGGTGCAACGATGATAAAACCAAGCACAACGATCATGGGTATGAGGATGACAACCACATCGCGCAAGGCGTCCACCAGCCTAATCTCCCCAATTCTTGCCGCGATCAGTAAACACAGCCCATAGGGCGGCGTTACCAGTCCAAAAGCCAGGCTAACGACACCAATAATGGCGAAATGGATGGGATGCATGCCAACACTTTGCGTTAATGGAAACAGCACAGTGCCAAGAATGATGATGGCGGGAATGGCATCGATRAACATGCCGAACAGCAARAACGCCARRGCGCACATGATGCCSGTGCCCAACACGCCAAGCCCCAGCATTTCCATTTCAGCAACGACAGCAGCAGGAATTTTGAAATAGGCRAGGCACCAGCCAAAGGCYGAKGCKGTGCCGATGCAAAACAGSGTRATSGCAGCAAAGCGAGCGCTGTCATAAAGGATGCCGGGCAGCTCGCGCGGCTTGATGGAGCGATAAACGATGAGGCCCAAAAACAGCGAATAAAGCACGGCAACGACCGATGCTTCTGTTGGCGTAAACAGGCCGCCAACAATACCGCCAACGATAATCAGCGGTGTCATCAGGGCCAGCGATGCACTGGCTGAAGCTTTCATCAGTTCAATGAAGGTCGAGCGATCATAAACCGGATAACCGCGCCGCTTGGCATAGATATAGACGGTCAGCATTTGCGATCCGGCGATAAGAATGCCCGGCACAACACCGGCCAAAAACAGCCCACCAATGGAGACGGACATCAGCCCGCCCCAGACAACCATCAAGATGGAGGGCGGAATGATCACGCCCATCACGCTGGAACACGCTGTAATCGCGACGGCAAAGGAGCTGTCATAGCCTTCCTTTTTCATCTGCGGAATAAGCAATGATCCAATGCCCGCAGCATCCGCTGTGGAACTGCCGGAAATGCCCGCGAACAGCATGGACACAACAACATTAACGTGGCCAAGGCCGCCAGGCAGGTGGCCAACCATGGCGCGTGCAAGTCGGATCAGGCGATCGGTAATGCCAGCAGCGTTCATCAGATTGGCTGCAAGCAGAAAGAACGGCACGGCAAGCAGCACAAAAGCATTGTAGCTTTTGAACATCTCGCGCATCAGCAGCACCGGTGTGAGGCGTGGTTCAATGAAAAAGACGGGTACGACAGCCAGCCCAAGGGCAAAGGCTACGGGTACACGCAGGAATACGAGAACCGCAAAGGTTCCAAATARTATGGCAGCAACTTCACCCGGCCCCATTGGTGTCTCCTTCACGATAGGCGGCGTAATCACTCATAATACGCTCGCCTATGAACAGTGCCCAGGTCAGTCCYGCGACCGGCCAGGCGATATAAATTGATAACATTGGCAGACCAGAAATTTCAGATTGTTGGCGTGAGCCCAGAATGCCAAAATCATAGCCCCAGATCAGGAACGACAGCGCCATCGCCATAATGGACAGGTTCACAAACAGTTTTGAAATGAACTCAAGGGTCTGGTTGCTGGAATGTGGCAACACATCAACATCAAAATGAGTGCCGTCGCGCACKGCGATCATGGCACCRATCATAATRATCCAGACAAAACARAAGCGCGCAATTTCCTCAGTCCAGATATAGCGCGGTATTAWGCCGGTATAYCTGCTGAGAATYTGCATCGAAATCGGAAYGATCARYACGCTCATCAAAACGGTCAGTAGTATTTTCAGAAAGCGATAATAGCCTTCTAACAGCATGGCCATGCTGTCTCTCCTTGCGATGGATTACCTTTTCAGGAGCAATCAGAAAAGTCGAAAACGGGCGGCACAAAGCCGCCCGCCCGAAGTGTCATAGGATTACTTGATGGCTTCAATTGCCATCAGAACTTCAGTTGCACCAAGCTCTTCAGCGTAGGCTTTCTTGATCGGTGCAGCCAACTCGAGGAGTTTGTCACGCTCTGTGAACACATGAGTGGTCAACAGGCCTGCATCTTCCATGGCTTTCAGCTTCATGCTGTCCTGGCCGGATTCAAGCTCACGGCCAAGTTCGCCGCCCATCTTGCCAGCTTTAAGAACGCATGCCTGCTCATCAGCAGTCAGGCGCTCAAATGTTGCATTGGAAAATGCAATCGGACGCACAGTAATGGCGTGCTGTGTCAGCGAAATGTGTGGGCCAACTTCATAAAACTTCATGGTTTCAATGCCAGCAGCTTCGTTTTCCGCTGCATCGATAACACCGGTCTGAATGGCGTTATAAACTTCGGAATAAGCGATCACTGAAGGCGCTGCCTTGATGGCTTCAAAAATCCGTGTCTGGATTGGTGCGCCCATAACCCGCATTGGCAAGCCTTTCAGCTCTTCCATGTTTGTAATAGGACGGTTCACGATCAATTGACGTGTACCACCGCCAGCATAACCGATCAGGCGTACATTGGCTTTTTTCAAAACATCAGCTGCAAGCGGTGCAAGAGCATCAGCTTCCATCACAGCTTTCCAGTGCGCAATGTCGCGGAACAGGAATGGCATATCCATCAAGGGTGCCTGCTGAGAGAATGTGGACATGTGGGATGGGCTGACGATGGCATAATCAACAGCAATGCCCTGGCTCATATTTTCGAAATAATCTTTTTCGAGGCCAAGCTCGGAGTTTTTGTGCAGATCAAAGTCCAGTGAACCACCGGAACATGCCACAGCTTCCATCTCGAATTTGCGCAGTGCTTTAACAAAAGCGTGGTCTTCATCAAACTGAACAGCGCCAACCAATGTTGTGCCAAATGAAGGTGCAGTGCTGAGCGCAATAACGGCGCAACCCAGTGCAATTTTCTTCAGTAAATTCATATTTTTCTCCCAAGAAATGTAGATCAATATTTCAGGTTATATCCTGCATGCATAAGATCTGATATATTAGATGTATGGATTTGCGTGTCGGATGTTTGGCAATTTATCCGCGAAACATCGCGCAATTCACCTCAACCAAATAATCCGTCATGTTCCTCCAATGACCGTCTAATTTCTGCCTTTTATTGAAGTCTCTGTTAAGTTTTCGGCACCACCATGCCGAGCAGAAATTCACAGCACTATTTAATCTGGCGCAGCTGTAAAATATATCAATATGCAATTGATATATTAGCTTACTATAATATCTAAGTGGTTGATATTTAGCCTAAAAACAGTTGAAATAAATTCAATTGAGAATGCTAAAAATGACGATGGTCGGAGAAAAATTCGTTCACGAAAAAGAGGTTGGACAGTGATCGGTAAACTTGCGAAGTGGCATTCATGAAACATCTACGCTTTTCAAGATCATTTTTCGCTGTTGTTATGGGGCTGACACTGTTGGTCCTCACCAATTTTATCTCCACAAGCCACGCTCAATCTCGTGACGTTTTGGTGCGGCTGGGGATACAGCTTTTCGATCCTGACCCCAAAATTTCCTTCCCGGCGCTCGAGTTTTTTGTCGACCGCGACAAGCCCGATGCTGCGCCCGCGATCATCCTTGCCATGCGCTTTTCACGTACCGGAGATGCAAGGTTTGTCACCGCCCTGCAAAACCTAACCGGCGAGACGATTACAGGCTGGAACAACTGGTTCCTGTGGCAAGAAGCCCACCCCGAGCTGGGCGTGTTTGATGGTTTTGACGAGGTGCACGCCTTTGTTCATAATTTGATTGATCCCAATTTCCGGGTGTTTTTACACCCCGGCATCGATCACACTATTCGCATTGAGGAAATCACTTGGGGCGGCGTTAAAAAGGATGGCATTCCGGCGCTTATTCACCCCGCTTTAATTGCCGGTGACAGTGCCGATTATCTTGGCAAAACCGACTTTGTTTTTGGTATTGAAATCAATGGTGATGCGCGGGCCTATCCGCTGCGCATTCTCAATTGGCACGAGATGTTCAACGATGTCATTGGCGGGGTGCCTGTTGCTCTGGCCTATTGCACATTGTGCGGTTCCGGCATTTTGTTTGAAACCACATTGGAGGGTTATCCGCATCCGTTGGTGTTTGGTTCATCAGGGTTTTTGTACCGCTCCAACAAGCTGATGTACGACACCTACACCCACTCTTTGTGGAACCAGTTTACCGGCAAACCGGTTGTCGGCCCGCTGACCGGCTCCGGTATTACGCTCAAAACCAGACCCGTTGTCATCACCACTTGGGAAAATTGGCTCAAAGCCCATCCGCAAACCAAAGTGCTGAATGTGGAGACCGGTTTTACGCGCGATTATGATGAGGGGGCCTCCTATGAGGCGTATTTTGCCAGCCCGGATTTGATGTTCCCGACCAATGTTGACCAGTCGAAATTGCAGCAAAAGGACTATGTTTTTGCCCTGCGCGGTGCGCTGACGGAAAAATCATGGCCAATCAAATTGTTTGAGGGCGGTGCGGTGATCAATGATCATGTTGGTGCGCTGGCCTTAACGCTGATTGGCGATGCATCCACCCGCACGGTTCGGGCCTATCAAACCGATGGGCAGGCGTTTTCAAAATCAGATCAGGATGGCATTGTTTCTCTGGATGGCGCGCGTTGGAGCATCACCGAAGATGCTATTATCAGCCCGTCGGGTCTGCGCCATAATCGCTTGCCCGGGCACATCGCCTATTGGTTTGCGTGGAGCGGTTATTTTGGCAAGGACGGTGAAGTGGCGACCCAGCAATAGAGGCTACTGGGCCTCTTTGTTCAGCCGATTAAATTTGATGGAAGACAACAAAGATAAGCCAATCAGCGTGGCGCCGACCAAACCGGTTACCAGCTCTGGAATATGAAAAATGCTTTGGGCAAACATAATGAACGACAGCGCCAGGATTGAATAAAACGCCCCGTGTTCGATAAAGCGAAATTGCGCAAGGGTCTTCTTTTCAACAATCATAATCGTCATCGAGCGCACATACATCGCGCCAATGCCAAGGCCAATCGCGATCAAAAACAGGTTTTGGGTAATGGCAAAAGCACCGATGACGCCATCAAAGCTGAAGGACGAATCCAGCACTTCCAGATAAAGAAACGCGCCCAGTCCACCAGAGCGGGCACCGCTGCGGATAGCGTCGCCAGATTGGCCAGCGCTATCAAGAAGGCGGCTCATAGATTCAACAAAGATAAAGACAGCCAGGCCTGCAACGGCGGCGATCAGAAACGTGCGTTGTTCTGCGCTATCGAGATATAAGGTGACGCCAGTTGCGATGATCAAAACCAGAATAATAGAAAAACCACGGATGGCCGCGCAACGTTGCAGGTAATGCTCGACAAACGAAATCCAGTGAATGTCTTTTTCACGGTTGATGAAAAAATTGAGCGCCACCATCATCAAAAAAGTACCACCAAAAGCGGCGATCGACAGGTGTGCTTCATTCATCCGCAGGGCATATTCGTGGGGTGCGACTATGGCCATTTTGATGGCTTCAATAGGCCCCACACTGGCGGCGATTGATACCACGGCAAGCGGGAAAATGATGCGCATGCCAAAAACGGCGATGAGGATGCCCCAGGTCAAAAACCTGCGTTGCCATWTGGGRTCCATGTYTTTGAGCGTGTTKGCATTGACGATGGCATTATCGAAGGASAGCGAGATTTCCAGCACYGCYAAAATGGCMCCGATGAGCAAAAATGTACCGGCACCGGCCARGGTATGCGTATAGGCCCAGCCAAGGGCAAAWGCTGCCATCAGCCCAAGAATGGTGATGATATATGCCCATCCAAAATAGTGCACGTTGGCTCGTATCACGCGGTATGTACCCYTGNTTTTTCTACTGTTTCAGHACGTTTAAAAGRCGCYGACAGTTATGTCTCAMTATWATTCAGGCGNNNTRTCAGCCWGAYGCCAYATCCTGTAGATGGCAYGCAACCTTGTGRCCACCRTTCAARTCCCGTGTTTGYGGAAATGTCTGTGAACATACCGGCATGACATTYGGGCACCTGGTGCRGAAATAGCAGCCAGATGGCGGGTTGATTGGGCTGGGAATTTCTCCCGTTAAAATCACGCGYCCGCTTCGATCCGCACGAGGATCAGGTGTTGGCGATGCAGAAATGAGCGCTTTTGTGTAGGGATGCTGSGGGTCAGAGAAAATGGTCTCTGARTCAGCAATCTCYACRATKCGCCCAAGATACATCACGGCCACCCGGTGGCTGAGATATCTCACAACTGAAAGATCATGGGTAATGAACAGATAGGCCAGATCAAGCTCGGCCTGCAAATCCATCAACAGGTTCARCACTTGTGCCTGAATWGAKACATCAAGCGCCGACACTGCTTCATCGCATATAATCAATTCCGGGTTCAGTGCAAGTGCCCTTGCAATGGCAATGCGCTGGCGCTGGCCRCCGGAAAATTCATGGGCGTATTTRCTCATCGCYGCKCGGGGCAGSCCRACCTTGTTAAAAAGATCGGCGATGCGCGCATCAATCTCATTAGCGGGCAAGGTTTTGTGGATGTGAAGGGGCTCGGACACAATTTCAGCCGCCGTCATGCGCGGGTTAAGCGATGAATAGGGGTCCTGAAAAACCATCTGAATATGGCGGCGATGCGAGCGTATCTCAGAGGGCGACAAATCGGTGATATCGCGGCCCATGGAAATGATTGTGCCACCAGTGGGCTCCACCAGTTTCATGATGGTGCGGCCAACGGTTGATTTTCCGCAGCCGCTCTCGCCAACAATGCTCAGCGTTTCGCCTTTATTGATTGAAAAGCTAATGCCATTAACCGCGTGTACCCGGCCCAGTTCCTTGGAAAACAACCCGCCACGAATGGGATAGAATTTTTGAAGGTTTTCAACCCGCAGCACTTCGTTTTCGGCAGGTGCGATGAAGCTTGCACTGTTCATCATGCTTGCTCCTTCTGTAGGTTTTGGGTGGCGTTCAGCACATCTTGAGAGAAGTGGCACGCCACTGAATGTCCCTCAGAGGGGCCAGCGCTGAGGTGCGGTTCTTCGCGACTGCATATGTCTTGGGCATATTCGCAGCGCGGGTGAAACGGGCAACCAGATGGAATATCAGCAAGGTCGGGTGGCTGGCCATTAATCGGTGTCAGCCTTTGGCCCACCATCATATGCGGGTTGGAATTGAGCAATCCAATTGTATAGGGGTGCGATGGCGCTTCAAAAAGCGAGTTCACATCTGCGGTTTCTACAACGCGGCCCGCATACATAACGCACACATGATCTGCAACCTCGGCCACAACGCCCATGGAGTGGGTGATGATGACCAAGCCAACGCCGTTTTCCTGTTGCAGGGATTTCAGCAGCGATAGAATTTGCGCTTCAACGGTCACATCAAGCGCCGTTGTTGGTTCATCSGCAACAACCAGTACCGGATCAACAGCCAARGNCATGGCAATRACCARTCGTTGGCGCATGCCGCCGGAAAATTCGTGCGGATAGTTTTCCGCGCGTTTCTTGGCATCTGGAATGCCGACTAAATCCAGTAGCTCAACAGCTTTTTTGTTCGCCTTTGCATTAGACAAGCCGCGATGAACYTTGAACATCTCGGCAATTTGCCAACCCACGGTATAAACCGGATTGAGCGCCGACAACGGGTCCTGAAAGATCATGCCAATTTTGTTGCCGCTAATGGCGCGGCGCTTGCGCGCATTGAGTTGAAATAAATCCTCGCCCTCAAAAACAGCGGTGCCRCCGGTKACCATGCCGGGCGGCGAATCCARTATGCCCAGCACAGCTTCAAARGTGATGCTTTTRCCWGAACCACTYTCSCCMARGATTGCYAGKGTTTTGCCACTGCGCACATCAAATGACACGCCATTAACTGCGTGTACCACACGGTTGTTGGTRCGAAACTCGACATATAAATCCCGGACGGACAGAAGAATGTCGCCGTCCTGCCGGTCTTTCATTGGCTGCTGGCTCATGAGGGATCACTCCCATCTGATGGTGCCGCAGTTGCGTCCGTGGATGTGCTCTTTTTCTCAAGCCGCCAGCGCAGTTTGGGGTCCATGGCAATACGCATCCAGTTCGACAGCAGATTGGCCGAAAGCGCGGTGAGCAAAATGGCCATACCCGGCCAAAACGCCAGCCACCAGGCAGAGGTCAAATAGTTGCGGCCATCGGCCACCATCAAGCCCCAGGTGATGCTGGGTGGTTGAACGCCAATACCCAGAAAGCTCAGGGACGATTCTGCCAGCATGACATTGGCCAAATCCAGCGATGCCACGGTTAACAGCGTGGGCAAAATGATAGGTGCGATATGCAGGCGCAAAATACGCCAGTCACTGGCACCCATGGAACGCGCCGATTCAACAAACAGCCGTTCCTTGACCTCCAGCACTTCTGCGCGCGCCACCCGGATGTAAACCGGGATGCGGGTGATCGCCAAAACAATCACCACGTTGAAAACATAAGGTTTCAGCACATACAGCACGATAACAGCGAGCAGCAATGAAGGAAAACTCATGACCAGATCGGCACCGCGCATAATGATGTTGCCCATGCGCCCGGTGTAAAAGCCTGCCACAATGCCAAGGGCCGAGCCAATAATCATCGACAGGAACACGACACTTAGAGAGATCGCCAGAGTGGTACGGGCGGCAATTAAAAGACGGGGCAGAATGGGCCGACCAAGCGAATCTGCGCCAAGCCAATAACCAAAACTGGTGCTGAAATCGAACGGCGGTGCATTACGCAGTTTCAGATTCATCGACACATCAGCGCCCTCTATTAATGAGGGACCAAAGATGGCGCCGAAGAAAAGAATCGCCAGAAATCCAAACGCCATCACAGCAAAACTATCGCCAAATAGCAGTTTTATAATGCCGCGCAATTTTCGCATGCCCGATCTCTTTTGTGACTGATCACTCAATTGTTGGCTCATTGGAGTTCAATCCTTGGATCAAGCAATGCGTAAAGTAGATCAAGCAGAATATTGAGCAAGAAGATGGCCGCTGCGGTTACCAGAACGGCCGCTTGCAGCACAGCAAAATCGCGCTGGGAAATGGCATCAATCATCAGCTTACCAACGCCGGGCCAGCCAAACACCGTTTCCACAATCACCGCGCCATTAATCAGGCCGCGGGTTTGATCGCCCGCCACGGTTACGGCGGCGATAACGGAGTTGCGCAAGGCATGAACAAACAGGATACGATTATCCGGCATGCCCTTGGCCTTGGCCGCTTTAACATAGGGTGAGGCGAGGCTGCTGATCATCGATCCGCGYACCACTTGTGTSGTTGTGCCGGTAATGCGGAACATCAAKACGCCSACCGGCAAWATCCAGTATTCCGGGCCGCCAACGCCCGATGTGGGTAATATGCCCAAGGTCACAGCRAAAAACAGAATGCCAATAATGGCCAACCAGAAATCCGGCATACTGGCCGCYGCCARGGAYAGCACGCTGGCAAARCGATCAAAKATGGARCCGGGCTTATAAGCTGCCAGCGGKCCAACGATCATGGCRATCAACATGGCMAGAACAACGGTGATGCCAGAAAGGCGCAGGGTCCAGGGGAAMGCYTCAAGYACGGCATCCATCGCKGGAACATCACGGCGCATAGACATGCCGAARTCCAGTTGCAGCGCGTTGATGATGTAGTGGAAMAGCTGGACAAGAATGGGRTCATTGAAACCGTTCACCTCGCGAAATTTATCGCGCATGGCTTCACTTGCGGTTTCAGGAAGAAAGAGCAACGCCGGATCACCGGTCAGYCGCGCCATCAAAAAAACCAGAATGAGCAAACCGAGYAGAGCAAACAGGGCGAAGAAAATTCGTCGAAGTAAGAATTCCAGTATCATCGGAGCACTCTTTCCGTAAGGCCTCTGCCGGCCTGTTATCAAAWGACCTGATATCAGGTCGGCAAAGGGATTTWGCTATTACTTAACCGTGAAATCGCTCAAACGGATAGAGCTGTTCGTGGTCATGTTAGGCGTATAGTCGATGCCAGAACCGATGGCAGCAAAGCCAACCATATGGAACATCATGGCATCTGGCAGCAGCATATCGATACGCTCAGCAGCTGCTTTCCATGCAGCAACACGCTCGTCACCAGTGGCAGCAGTTGCCGCAGCAACCAAACCATCCAGCTCAGCATCGCTCAGTTTAGACTGTGAACCTTCTGTGGTCCAACGGCCAGAAACTGTGAAGACCGGATCACCAGCAGTATTATCATGCTGATCCACAAAGATCTGTGGGCGACGGTTTTCATCAAATGGCTTAACCTGCATCCGGTTTTTAGCAGCAGCTTCAAACCATTCCAGTTTAACATTCAAGCCAAGCTCATTGAGCATGATTGTCACAACTTCATGGAAYTCTTTACCATTTGGGAAGTGACCGATACGGCCRACAAGCTSGATTTCAGCGTCAACATCAACGCCGTCAGCTTTTGCTTCKGCCAAAAGTGCTTTGGCTTTGGCAAGRTCATAGTCGAACATGCGTACTTTCTCGCTCCAGCCAGARATAGATGGCAGRTAGAGCTGAGTAGCTTTGGTCGCATCAGAGCTRAGCACAGTGCCGAGCATCGCATCACGATCAATCGCRAGATTGATGGCTTCACGAACACGGATGTCATTCATAGGTGCTCTGAGGGAATCAAGGTTCAAACGCACGGTTTCAGCATTGGGATAGCCAACACCTTGTTCTTCCGTTGCATCCTGCACGGCGATGGATGGTGCAAAATCTGCYTCACCCTGTGACACCATGGCAGCACGAACYGATGATTCAGAACGCCAGATGAARTTACCAGTGTTGACCGAWGGCTTGTCGCCCCAATAGTCAGCATTGGTGGTCAAAATGATGTGCTGRCCGGAAGCCCAGTCAGTCAAAGCATAWGGACCAGTACCTGGTGCGGTACGCGCAGGCGTATCAAAAGGTACAGACTCTGGATAGATCATGACGTTGGACATTTTCAACGGCAGGATAGGATCGCGTACAGGTGTGGTRATTTTTACAACACCGYTYCCAGCGACTTCTACATCATAMGTGTCATCRCCAAAGAATTTGGTGCGGGTTTCGCAGGTCAAATTCTGGTTCARYGTACGGTCGATGGCGTATTTAACGGCAGCGGCTGTCAGTGGGCTTCCATCATGGAATGTCACGCCTTCGCGAAGAGTGAACGTCCAGGAATTRTTGTCGCCCTCTTTCCATGCCGTTGCCAGTGCAGCTTGCACTTCGCCGGTTTGCACATCGCGGTGCGTCAGGGCTTCAAAAATGTTGCCCAGGCCGACACGGCCATTGTGATCGGATGCCATTTGGCAAGGATCGAGAGTTGATGGCTCTTCGTTGAGCACGATGGTAACATCATACTCTTGTCCAAAKGCACTGCCAGCCATAGTCARCGCAAATAATGACGCTGCCAGRCCTCCCAGTTTCATCGTATTTTTCATAGTTTCTTCCTCCACATTGGTTCGCAATTTTAGTGTCGAACTCGCCAAGACCAATCAATTTACCGGTGTGATTGGACCTTTCCCTGCGAACCAGCTTTTCAGGTTGGCGAAAACGAGATCTCCCATAGATTCACGTGTCGTGATTGATGCTGAGCCGATATGCGGCAGCAAAACCACATTGTCTAAATCAAGAAATGCCTGCGGTACGGCAGGCTCATGGTCAAAAACATCCAGCCCTGCGGCYAGAATRRTRTTGTTTTGAAGYGCCGTAATCAGCGCAGCCTCATCGATGACAGAGCCGCGCGCGACRTTGATGATRATGCCRTTGGGKCCAAGGGCTGCCAGCACATCTGCATCAACAAGRTGCACCGTGTCMGCGCCGCCKGGMACCGACAGGATCAGCACATCAACAGCACGGGCCAGATCGGTTATGTTATCGTGGTAGTCCCAGGCAATATCAGCCTGTTGATTGCGCCCGTAATAGGCAATGTCGAGGCCCATCGCCGCAACACGCCGCGCAATGGCCGCGCCAATGCGGCCCAACCCGGCAACGCCAACTTTGCGTCCGCGCAGGGAGGGAGACAGCGGAAAGGCTTTTGATGTCCAGTTGCCCGCGCGCAAATAACGTTCTGCCTGGGGGATTTGCCGAACCGTCGCGATGAGCAGGCCCAGCGTTAAATCGGCCACTTCTTCGGTCAGCACATCGGGCGTGTTGGTGACAATCACACCCGCATCTGTGGCAGCATCAACATCAATAGTGTCGTAGCCAACGCCAAATTTGGCGATGATTTCCAGATTTGGCAGGCGGGAGATGATGTCCTTGCCTATTTTGCGGTGACCGGCGGCTGCAACGGCGCGCACATGTTCTAAATTGGCATTTTCCTGGGTAAGAGCTTCTGGACCCAGAACGTCAAAATCCTCAAATTGCCGCATGGAGCATGGAAATGCCGCCGGTATCAGCAATTGGGTTTTGGTTTGCTCTGGTCCAGCCATTTTATGCAGCCTCTGACGCGAGCTTGAGTTCCCGGTCGCCAATTTTGGCCATCAATGCAGACAAATCTTCCATGGATTGCGCATCAAGGTCGGTCAGCGGTGCGCGTACATTGCCAGACGAGCGCCCAACGATTTTTGCGCCCGCTTTAACGATAGAGACGGCATAGCCGGGTTTGCGGTTTCTGATGGCCGTGTAGGGCAGCACAAAATCGCGCATGCCGGATTTAATAGCCGCCATATCATTGGCGCGAACGGCGCGATAAAAACTGCGCCCGAAATTCGGCATGAAGTTGAACAGGGCAGATGAGTAGGTCGTTACACCCATGGTCAGATAGGGCAGGGCGAACAGTTCTGCCGTTGGCAGACCGCCGACATAAAGCAGGCGATCACCCAGCTTGTCTTCAATGCGCACCATGGCCTCGATATCGCCAACACCATCTTTAAAACCCACAAGATTCGGGCAGCGATCACATAATTGCGCCAGCGTATCAGCGTCCAAAACCGCATTATCACGGTTATAGACGATGACGCCAAGCGGCGTTGCTTTGCACACGGCTTCAACATGGGCAGCGAGGCCCTCTTGCGAGGCTTTGACCAGATAGGGCGGCAGTAAAAGGATACCATCTGCACCAGAGCGTTCCGCACGTTTGGCCAGATCAAGCGCGATGCCTGCGCCATAACCAACGCCGGTCAGGACGGGCATTTTGCCAGCAACTTCTTCAACCGTTGCGGTGGTGACGTCTTCAACTTCCTGCGGGCTGAGGGAAAAGAACTCGCCGGTTCCACCCGCGGCAAACATGCCAGCGGGGCGGTTGCTGATCATCCATGATAGATGGTCACGATAGGTCTTGGGATCAAACGCCAAGTCAGCATCAAAGGACGTAATTGGAAAAGCCAGCAGATCTTTTCCCAATGCGGTCGCCATCTCGTCAGGCGAAAAATGCGCCATTACTATTCCCTCATCTGCTATTATTTTATCTTGTTATGCCCAAAGCGTATGAGGCGGAATGATGCGCGTCCAATATAATGATTGATGTTATTGATACAAAAAAGGTATTAATGATCGCGCGATGGTGTTTTAAATAGCGCTCAAATGCAGGGGTTGAGGGATGCAAAATGATTGAAACCAACCAGTTGCGCTGCTTCATTGCGGTGGCCGAAGAATTGCATTTCAACCGCGCAGCTTTGCGCCTAAATATGACGCAGCCACCGCTCAGCCGGCAGATTCAATTGCTTGAAACACGCATAGATTGCAAACTATTCATTCGCACTAGTCGTTCTGTTGTGCTGACAGAGGCGGGCAAATCCTTTCTCAATGATGCGCGGCGTATTTTGCGTTTACTGGAAAACGCACAAAAGGCGGCCAAGGATATATCATTAGGTCGCAGCGGCATTTTGCGTTGCGGATTTACCGCTGTCACAGCCAATAAATTCCTGCCGCAGCTCATCAGCAATATGAAGGCGGACATTCCCAACAGCACGCTTGATTTGAAGGAAATGGTCAGTCTGCGCCAGATCACTGCGCTGGATTCTGGCGATTTGGATGTTGGCCTGCTGCGCCCGCTTGTTGATCCGCGAAAATATCAGGATCGGCTGGTGTCGCGCGAGCGTTTGATGCTGGCAATTCCGGCAGGTCACCCCTTGGGCGCGCGCGAATTTGCCCGCTGGCGTGATCTCGATGGGGTCGATTTCATCATGTATGACAGCGTTGAATCCAAATATTTCCACGATCTGCTAACCGTGTTTCTGGCCCGCAAACATGTGCGGCCTAACATCGTGCAGCGGCTCACACAAATTCACTCCATGCTGTCGCTGGTGCGTGCTGGTGTTGGCGTTGCCGTGGTACCAGAATCCGCCCGCATTCTCGATGTTGCTGATGTGGAATACCGCGAGTTTGCGGATCAATCATCGCCCTATGCGGAGCTGTTTATTGTGTGGCGCGAAACCAACCAGAACCCGCTGATCCCGATTGTTGTCGATATCGCGGAAGCGCTTTTGGAGCAGGCATCTACCCAGCCAGTTCAGCCACGATAGAATCCCAATCGGCAGCGATTGAACTGTTGCGCTCTTTGCCAACCCGGCGATACCAATAAGCGGCATTGCCCATATCGCCTTCAATCCAGTGCGCCAGCCCATGAACCCAATCATGGGCCATATCACCCTCGGCGCTTTGGCAAATCTCATGCGCGGTTTCCCAGGCATCGCCCATGCGCAAATCGCCTTTTTTAAGCCACCACAGGGCCTGCAACGGCCGGGATAATGCCAGCGGGGCAGCGGTATCGTTTAGACTTGATAAAAGGGGATTGTTCATCTTGGCTCTCAATCATTGTGATCCATACAATATGGCGCGCTGGCAGCAATTCTTCAACAAAACGTGGTGACAATATGCCCGATTGTGTAAATGTATACATCAGAACCAACCAGTGAAAGATGCACGTAATGAGCGACGAGAAGGGGACCAGCCATACCATGCATGCGCTAACCGAGCTGCGTCAGCGCATCTTGAGCGGTGAGCTGCGTGGCGGCGAACGCCTGCTGGAAGTGCCCTTGGCCAAGATGTTGGACATATCCCGCACACCGGTGCGTGAAGCCATGTCGCGACTGGCTGAAGAGGGCCTGTTGGAGCGCGCCAGAAGCGGTTTTGTTGTTCGCGCTTTTGGTGAAGAAGATGTTGTTGATGCCATCGAGTTGCGCGGTGTATTGGAAGGCACGGCAGCGCGCCTGGCGGCAGAACGCGGCGTCGACGCAAAACTGTTGGCGGCGTTCGCCAATATTGTCGATGGCCTGGATAAATGCCTGGGCGATATGCCCTCAGATATCGATTTTGATGGCTATTCCCGCCTTAATGCAGAATTTCATGCGGCTCTGGCCAAATTGGCGGGCAGCAAAATTATTGAGCGCGAGTTGGAGCGGGTTTCAAAACTCCCTTTCGCTTCGCCATCAGCCTTTTTGCCCGACAAGGTGGATATCGCCAACAGCCGCAGCTCGTTGACGGTAGCGCAGGCGCAGCACCGTGAGATTTTGGTGGCGATCACCAACCGGGAAGGCGCAAGGGCCGAGGCGTTGGCACGAGAACATGCCCGCACCGCCCGCCGAGATCTTGAACAGGCGTTGGAAAAAAAGCGCAGCACGATTGGCCAGGTCGTCAATATGGCCCTGTTCGCCAACTGAATAACCCGTTCATTCGGCTATCCCATGCCTTATTGAAACAAGGCCTGTATTTTTTGCTGGCAAATTTTCTCATATTTTGCCAAAATGTATACATTAAATAGAAATACTGGGAGAAGATAGCATGACAGCTACGGGATTAGAGGGCTTAATCGCCGAAAAAGGTAACGTTGTGCAGATGTTGCGCAATTCCAAAATAGGGATGTATGTATACCCTGTTGTGGCGCCGGAATACACCAATTGGCGCGATGAGCAGCGTGCATGGCGTGAAAGTGCTGTGTTGTTTGATCAAACTCATCATATGGATGAGTTGATTGTTGAAGGCCCTGATGCGGCAGCCTTTCTCGACTATGTTGGCATTAACAGCTTCTCCAATTTTGCAACCAATCGGGCAAAGCACTTTGTGCCGGTTACCCCTACTGGCCACGTTATTGGCGACATGATTATCTTCCGCGAGCGCGAAGATAAATTCATTCTTGTTGGCCGTGCCCCTACTGCAAATTGGGTTCAGTTCCAGCACTCAATCGGCAAGTGGAATGTGCGTCTGCACCGCGATCCGCGCTCGCCTTCGCGCCCAGATGGCAAAGCTGTATATCGTACCCATTACCGTTTCCAGATTCAGGGCCCTGATGCGCCAAAAATCTTTGAAAAGATGAATGGTGGCCCGGTTCAGGACATTAAATTCTTCCATGTTGACTGGATTAACATCGGTTCAAAGCGGGTACAGGCACTGCGCCACGGCATGGCAGGCGCTCCCGGTCTTGAGGTTTGGGGCCCGCACGCTGATCTTGAATATATCCGCAGTGTTATTATTGAATCTGCTGCCGAAGCTGGTGTCGACATGCATCAGGTTGGTAGCCGCGCTTATTCCACCAACACCCTTGAGTCTGGCTGGATTCCATCCCCGCTTCCCGCCATTTATTCTGGCGATGGCATGATGAAAGAATACCGCGAATGGCTCAGCGCCGACAGCTTTGAAGCTGCAGGCGCGATTGGTGGCAGTTATGTCTCCGACGATATTGAGGATTACTACGTTAATCCGTTCGAGCTGGGTTATGGCTTCTACATTGGCTGGAAATCTGACTTCATTGGCAAGGCCGCCCTTGAGAAAATGAAGGGTGCCAATAATCGCCGCAAAGTGACCTTTGAATGGAATGCAGAAGATTTGATGAAAGTCATCGCCTCCGCATTCGTGCCCGGCGCAGACCACTATAAATGGGTCGATTTCCCGCAGCCAAATTATGCATCTTCCAGTGCAGATATGGTGATGCGCGACGGCAAAATGGTCGGCATGTCGATGTTCAACGGCTATAGCTACAATGAGCGCTGCATGTTGTCGCTGGGCGTCGTTGATGATGATGTCAAGGAAGGCGATATCCTGACAATGATCTGGGGTGAGCCTGATGGCGGCACCGGAAAAACATCTACCGAAAAACACAAACAGGCCGAGATCCGTGTTCGTGTCTCCGTAACGCCTTATGCTGCAGAAGCCCGCGACAATTACGCGGATAGCTGGCGGACTAAGTAACACAAGCTAATGGGGGAGGTTTTTTAGCCTCTCCCATTGGCTATGGTGATTGTCACTTCGGGAGAGTGATGAAAGAATGCCCGCATCTGCTCACTGTCTTCCAGGGTGGGTGCGGGTGTTTGATAAAGGTAAGGCCCGTTGTTTGGTAGAGCAGTAGCTCCCAAACCAAAATGTATTCATAAAAATGACGACAAATAGCTGTAACGTTGGTTGTAGGCTGATTTTCTATTGATTTTTCGATGAATTTTCATACGATGTATACATTATGGTGCGGTTTAACCGCAATCGCGGGAGGGCGACATGATCAACGGCTACTCAATTGAGGTTATGCCCCGCACGGCGGCAAAAATTGAAAGCTTTCGAGAATTGCTGCCCAAGGGCACGCGCGTCTACATCGCCAATATTGAGGGCACAAGCCTTGATGATATGGTGGCAACGGCGCGGCGCATCCGTGATGATGGTTTTGCTGTCATGCCGCATTTTCCGGCGCGGTTGATCCCCGATGCTGCAACCTTTGAAAACTGGCTGATCAGGTATCGCGATGAAGCCGGTGTTGACGAGGCGTTGGTTCTTGGTGGCGGCACTGCCGCACCGGCGGGCGAATATCAAGATTCCATGCAATTGTTTGAAACGGGCCTGTTTGACAAATATGGCTTCACTCGCTTGCATGTGGCGGGCCACCCGGAGGGAAACCGCGACATAGACCGGGACGGAACGACCCACATTATTGATCAGGCTTTGCTGTGGAAACAGGATTTTTCAACACGAACCGACGTTGATATTGCCATCACCACGCAGTTTTTCTTCGAGGCAAAGCCGGTGTTGCAATGGCTGGAGCGTATTCGGGCTTTGGGCGTTACGTTGCCAGTTCATCTTGGGGTGGCGGGCCCTACCAAATTGCAGACGCTGATGAAATTTGCCCTGATGTGCGGTGTCGGGGCATCTGTAAAAGTGCTGAAGCGCCGTGCCCTTGATCTGACAAAATTGCTACGGCCTTATGAGCCAACCGAATTGCTGGCAGAAATCACCCGGTATAAGGCGTCGCATCCTGACATTGGGATTGCGCAATATCACTTCTTTCCGCTGGGTGGTGTAAAGCCATGTGTTGAATTTGCAGCAAGGCAGGCAGACCAGCAGATCCAGGTAAAAGCTGTTTGAGATTTTGTAAAACTCTCGATTGACCTCAGCCGGTTATCCTTGGATTTTAGCCCATAAAGCTTGGCAGGAAGAGAGCGATCTGCGGAAACAAAACCAGGATAAGCACCAGCACAAGATCGGCCAGTAAGAACACCGATACGCCTTTGAACACATCCGTCAGAGTGACGTATTTAGCCGCGACATTTCGAATGATAAAGACATTCATGCCCAGCGGCGGCGTTATCATGCCGATTTCCAGCAATTTGACCAAAAACACCCCGAACCAGATCAGATTGATGTGCTGGGCCTCAAACACCGGCAGAAAAACCGGCAGGGTTACCAGCATGGCACCAAATGGTTCCATGAACATGCCAAGGATAAGGTAGATGATAACGACGACCAGCATCAGCTGATAATAGTTGAGATCGTAGGTTTGAACCGCACTGCTGATGAAACTTGCAACGCCGCTCAAGCCCAAAAACTTGGTGAACATAACCGCGCCGACGCCAATGATAAACAATGATGCACAGGTCGACAGCGTTTCTAGCAGAGAATTGCGCATGATTTTCCAGTTCATGCGCTTGGTCACCAACGATATGAAAATAGCACCGCCAGCGCCCACAGCACCCGCCTCGGTGGCGGTAAACTGGCCGCTGAAAAGGCCGCCAAACACCAGGGCAATCAGCGCCAAAAGCGGGGCGACAGACCGCATCACCTGGCGGGTATCCATCTCATCAATGCCAATAATATGCTGCGGAATAATATCCTTGCGAAAGGTTGCTATCAGCAAAATAACCACGACATAGCTGAGCGCCGTCATGATGCCCACCGAGATGCCTGCGACAAAAACCTYGGTCACCGATGYTTCGGCAAASACRCCATAAATGATCATCAAAATACTRGGCGGTATCAGCGCGCCAATGGTGCCRCCTGCKGCCAGRGCTCCGGCGGCAAAACTTGGCTTGTAACCGGCATTGACCATTTCTGGAATGGCGATACGGCCCATGGARGCMGCTGTTGCCAGGCTGGAACCGCACACRGCGGCGAACCCCGARCAAGCCARAATGGCRGCGATGCCCAAACCACCGGGGATGCGCCGCAGCCCCACTTTTGCGGCATTAAACAAACCCGCTGTCAGCCCGGTATGATAGGCCACAAAACCCATCAGCAAGAACATTGGTACGGCTGATAATGTCCAGCTTGCTACAAAATCAAACGGCGTATTGGCAAGAATGCCCACGGCGGGRTTAAGCCCCAGCATGAACCATACACCGCCAAACGCCACSACRATCATSGARATKGCAACAGGMACCTGCAACGCCAATAAGACGAGCACAATGATCACACCTGTCATTCCAGCGGTAAGGTTCATTCGCTGAATTCCTCTTCAAGCGCGTGGGGCACAAAGCCGGAATTATCATCTCCAAGCAGGATCAGGTAAATGCGAAAAAGGGCAACGATTGCCGCCAATCCAAAGGC
>NVXB01000117.1 GCA_002746425.1 Hyphomicrobiales bacterium
TTGCACCGAAAGTAACAATGCAATTGCTGTGCCAGAGTGAAATAACGAACAGAATATTAAAATTATATCAGCTTATTCAGTCGGTTAAGATAATTTGGCGCTGCCCAGTCGTGATGTGTTTTGTGCTGTCGGATCGCACAGAAATTAATCACTGGAAAATTTACAGCGTAAAAAGTAGGCATAATTATTACTAATGAATAAGGCGAGCAGATTTCTTGTCGCTAAAGCCTTGGCAAGATTGGGAGAATCTCCTATTTTGCCATTGCTGCAATTTGCGGCAGGTTGTTTGCACCAAAACAGCCTGGCGCTTCTCATATGCGATCATGGGAAGCGCCGCGCTGCTTTTTCTAGGTATTTTAGCGGGCTTATTGGCGGCTGTGATGCTTATTTTTGCACCGCGCCAGCGCCTGATTAAATTGTGCGCAGCATCCCGCCATCGACATAATATGTTGTGCCAACAGAGTAGCTTGCGCGCTCTGAACACAAGAAGACAAAAAAGTCTGCCAGTTCCTCAACAGTGCCAAATCGTTTGATTGGTGCGTGCTCATCGGCAACAGACTGCAGATAACCTTCCCAGTCGCCGCCGCTATCAGCGGATAGCTGTTTGGCGGTTTTAATCCAGTCGGGTGTGAGGATCAGGCCGGGATTGATGGCATTGACGCGGATGTTATCCGGGATCAGCTCATTGGCCAGGTTTTTGGAGAACATCACCAAAGCGGCCTTGGTCACATTATATATGGGCTCATACCATAGGGGCTGTGTGGCGCAGATCGATGCGTTGTTGAGAATTGCTCCGCCACCACGAGCCTTCATTATTGGCGTGATGCCGCGTGCCAGGCGTACGGCCGCCATGACATGCAAGTTCCAATAGTCGTTCCACTTATCATCTTCGGCATCCATGATGGTCTCATTGGACCCGGTGCCAGCATTGTTGATGAGGATATCCGCGCCGCCAAACAGCTCCTTTGCCGCATCGATAATGGCTGTGCAGCCATCGGCGGTAGCAACATCGCAGGCAACGCCGTGGGCTTTGACACCAAAATCGGCAGCAATGGCGGCGGCTTCCGCTTTAACGCGCTCTTCGCCGCGCGCCGCGATCAACACGTTTGCGCCTTCGCGGGCAAACGTTTTGGCAACACCAAGGCCAATGCCCACACTGCCGCCGGTCACAATTGCTACTTTGCCTTTAAGTCCTAAATCCATCTGGTTTTCCAATCCCTGTCGTTTGTTTTTCTCAAAGCAATACTAATCACATCTATGCCGCGCTGAACAAATATCAATCAATTGGGCAGACCACCATTATCCGCAAGGAAGGCGATAATCTCGTCCACACCCTTGCCGTGTTTGAGATCGCTCACAATGTGCGGTCGTCCGGCTCTGGCAGTTTGCGCATCACGGGCCATCTCCTTAAGGTCAACCTCGACATAGGGGGCCAGATCGCTCTTGTTGATGATTAGCAGATCTGAGCGGGTGATGGCAGGCCCGCCTTTGCGCGGAATATCACCGCCTTGGCAAACCGAAATGACATAGAGCGAAATATCCGCCAATTCTGGAGAGAAAGTTGCAGCCAGATTATCACCGCCCGATTCAATGAAAATGACATCTAGATCAGGATGACGCTCATTCATTTGCGCAATGGCATGAAGATTGATCGAGGCGTCTTCGCGAATGGCGGTGTGCGGGCAGCCGCCCGTTTCCACGCCCATGATGCGGTCGGCGGAAAGGGCCTGAAGTTTGACCAGCGCATCGGCATCTTCGCGGGTGTAAATATCGTTGGTGATGACAGCAATGGACCATTTATCGCGCATGGCCTTGCATAATTGCGCGGTGAGGGTGGTTTTGCCGGTGCCCACTGGGCCGCCAATACCCACACGAAGCGGTCCGTTTGCTGAATTACTCATCTGCCGTATCGTTTCTCATGAGCGGAACAGCCTGACTGTTTGGGTTTCGTGGTTCATGCTTGCAATGTCAGCATTGATGGTTGCGCTACCAAGGTCATCAAGTGTTGATTGACTGCAAAACGCCGCCATACGCGCAATGTCTGCTTCCAGAGTCGCCAGAATTTGCGCCGCGCCGGATTGACCTAGCACAGATAGGCGGATGGCAGCTTGCAATTGATTGGTCACGAACGCTTGCAGATAGCCGATAAGCGCAGACTCCAAATCAATATCCCCGACTCCGCAATAGCCCCCAACCACAACGGGCAGAGGGTGCAGACCGCCAAAATCCGGAGATGTTTCAAACGGCCAGTTTTCCACGGCCAATACAAAGGCGCTGCCCTGTGCGGTTAATTCCAGATGCCGCTCTGCGCTGCCCCCAAGGGCGATGGCAAGATTGGCCACTTCATTGCAAGGCTTACCTGCTTTTGCCAGCCGCCAGCTTTGCGCGAGCAAAATCATATCATTACGCATGGGCCCATTGTTGATGAGAGTTTGCAGCCAGTCTTTCAAATCGTCTTGTGTCTTGACTAAACCGTTATGCATGGCGTTTTCGAGGCCACTGCTATAGGCAAAACCGCCGGTTGGAAAAACCGGGGATAGCCAGCTTAAAAGCCGTATCAGAGCTGTGGCACTGGATGCATTAGTCACGCAACTGCGTACCAATGGCACCGGTTGCCTGATTGACCGTAAACAGCAATCGGTGACCTACAAAGTTACCACTATTGGGATCAAAAATTTGGACAGGCAGCTGAAACATGAGACCCACAGACGGGTCATAACCCGCATCCAGTTGGCTGAAATTTATACCACTGAAACCAATGCTGCTTTGTGTTGAAATCTGGCGGCATTGGCGTGTGCCCAGCTCGTCATAGGGCGGTGACAGCACCAAAATATGAAACGCGCCCGCCGCGGGTTCAACAACATCGATCAATGCCAAGCGCACATCGCCATTGGCGAAGGTTCGAGTGTTTTTCTCCCATGGCTCAACAATATTTCGAGCATTGGTAACCCAATCACATTCGTTGACCACTTGGGCCTGAGATGCAGTGGAGAGGGAGATAATTGCAAGTGCTGAACCAGCGATCAGCGCTGCGGCTCGTGCGATTTGTTGAAGGCGCATTTTAAGTATCCTCGTGATGATGATGAGAATGAGCGTGGCTATGGGAGTGTGCATGATCATGTGATGCCGTCTGCTTGCCCTCATATGCACCGCCTTCGGGATCGAACGGCGCAACTATATCATCCACTTTTGCGCCAAGCCCAAGCAACATTTCTTTGATCACGTGATCTTGGCGAATGCGGATACCCTTGTCAAAAATCTGGGCGGGAAGATGACGATTGCCAAGTTGCCATGCCAGCTGAAGCAGATGCTGGGCATCACGCCCGCGCACCTCATAGAGATCTTCCGACTGCGCGCGCACCTCGATAATGCGCCCATCATCCAACACAATACCTGCGCCATGACGCAATAATTGCGCATGCGGCAGATCGAGCAGAAACGTGATGCCGCCATCAGACACCATTTTGATGCGGCGGCGATTTCGCGCCGTCTCATCAAGCGTTATGGTGTCTGCGGCTTTGTCATAAGTCTTGGCAATTTCATGGGCTTTTATCACGTAAAATGCCTTTGATCGGCCTAGCGCATTTCCACATCAGCCGGATGTATGATTTCCAGCTTTTTATTGACAGTAAATTGTGCGCCAGCTTCGCGCCATGCAATCAAATGCGGCTCTTCAAAATGAGAGGCCAGCGCAGCTTTATCTTCCCAGCGCTCAATAAACATCAGCGTATTTTCATCGGTCATGCTTTGTACAAGATCATAGGAAATGCAGCCCGCTTCTTTGCGCGTGCCGTCAATGCACGGCTGCGCTGCGGCCAACACTTCTGCCGCTGTGCCGGGTTTAACTTCAAAAGTAGCAATCAGGTAAATCATTTTGTCGTCTTTCATTTTTAAGAATTGCCCGCAAAAACGGGAAACGCTCACCGATAGATAGAGCGTTTTATTGGGCTGTGAATGCTTGGCAGCAATCTAGTTTCCGGAAATTGATCCCGTTTGACCCGTGCCATCATCAGATGGAGCGGCGGCCGGGCTTTCGGGCCATTGGCCGGATTCGATGCGTGCTGCTGCAATAACCGCCTGAGTGCGACTGTCGACATTGAGCTTTTGCAAAATAGCCGAGACATGCGCCTTGATGGTTGCCTCGGAGACACTAAGCTCATAAGCGATCTGCTTGTTGAGCAAGCCCTCGCTGAGCATCATTAGCACCCGCACCTGTTGCGGTGTCAGGGTTGACAGGCGAGCCACCATATCGGCGGTTTCATCANTGACCGGTGCGTTCAAGTCGACATCATCTGGCACCCAGATATTGCCTGCCATCACGGTTTCAATGGCATCGCGCATCACATCGATGCCCAGWGACTTGCGGATATATCCGCTGGCACCCAAATCCATACAGCGATGAATGGTGGGGGCATCTTCCTTGCCGGAAACAACGATCAGAGGAATGCTTGGATATTGCGCCCGCAAATAAATCAGRCCCGAAAACCCTCGCGCTCCGGGCATGGAAAGATCAAACAGAATAAGATCGGTTTCCATTTGGCCATCAAGCGCTGCTGTCACTTCATTCAGCGAGCCTGCCTCATCAATACTAACGCCGGTATAAAGACCCTCAATGGCCTGACGCAATGCGCCACGAAACAATGGATGGTCGTCGGCAATAACTACATGCTGAATGTCTGCAACTGCATTCATCATAGCTCCCTTTGCCCTGCTAGTTTCCCCCACGGTTCAACTTGCGTCAAACCAACTGCTATGCCTGCTAACATTTATACTGAACCAACGCAAAGCAAGGGAAATGTTACAAAATCGGCATTTTGCCATTTTTCCGGCTGTGATTGAGGGCAAAACCAAGCTGCAAGCCTTGGAAACAGTGATAGACTTGTRGTCTATTGATTCGGATTGGCCGCRYATTATTCTTAAATGAACATGCAAAGCCCGTCCTTTTGTGCTGTTCTTTGCGCATTTAGGTGAGACCCGGTAAACGAGATCCTATGTCGAAGTCTTATTGGCGCTCTGCCAAGATCAGAAGTATTGGACTTGCCGGGCTGATTTGCCTGGCTTTGTTTATGTTGCCGCAAGCGGTGCTCTTTGCGGGTAGCGGCTCTTATATGGGCTTTTCCTATGCGCTGATTATTTTAGTGGTGATCGCACCGCTGTTTTTCCTAGCCATTACCTTGCTCAAAATATCATTATTGCGCCGCCTAGATCGTAGCCACGATATTGATGAAGAAGACAGATTGCAGCGCCGCGCGCACCCCAAAATTATGCGAGCATTCCCGGTTGATGGCACGGAGAATAATGAGTTTCATTGGCCCTTGGGCGTGAACCCGAACTTTAATGATAGCTCTTCCAGCGACGATCAAAATGATCCAAAAAACCCCAATAAATCACCTGAGCGTGTGGAAGGCCAGAAGCAGTGATGCGCGTTAAAATACTCAAGGGATTTATTTTAGGTACCATCGTTCTGCTGTGTTTTTTAGGTGTTCTGGAGCGGCTTGGCCTATCGGTTGATTTGGTTGCGCGGCTGTTGTTTGCGCTGGTTCTTGTGTGCATTTTGTTTGCAGGGGCCAGGGCCCGTAGCCTGCACACGCTCAACATTTTTGTTGACGGTTATCGCATGACACCGCTGCCAAATGGCATGGCGATGGCCATTATCGCTATTGGCGCGGTTGGCTACAGCTATTGGCCGGGGGATGTTTATGCCCGTCAACTCAATGGGTTGATCATGCCCTTGGGTGTTATTGGCGGTTTGGCGTTGATGGCGGCGTTGTTCACACCGCATTTACGGCGCGAAGGGATACTCACGCCGATTGAGTTTTTATTGCAGCGGTTTAATTCCAAATTGCTGGTGCTGTTTGTTTCTCTCATTTCCATCATTGTGGTGTTGCTGCTGATTTTGGCGCAAATCTCCATATTTTCTGATCTGGCCCGGCGTTACACCACTGTGCCACCTGAATCTGCCCTGCTTGTTGTGTTGGTGGCAACAGTTCTGCCGCTGGTCTTGGGCGGAATGCGCGCGGCCAGCTGGTTGCAAATGACAATGGCTGTGTTGGCGGCTTTGGGTTTCTTGTTGCCTTTGGCATGGTTGGCGTTTGATCTGACGGGTTTGCCATTGCCGCATTTAAATGCAGGCTCCGCGCTGGAGGCGACAAAGCTGCTTCAAGAAGATGCGATCTTGCGCGGTTTTGCAACATCGGCAGATACGTCATGGCTTGAACAGCTATCCGCAAACCGGCTGAGCGCCGGGCTGAGCCTGCTTGGCATTGCGATTGGTATCAGCGCCTTGCCGCCGCTGCTTGCGCGCACCCAGACTACGCGCAGCGCCAAAGAAAGCGATGTGTCCATGGGGTGGGCCATCGTGATCCTTCTGGGCTTTGTCGTGACAATGCCTCTCTATGCAGTGTTTATGCGCCTGCATTTAACCGAGTTATTGACCGGACTGAACGTCAACAGCATGTCGGACAGTGCGGGTTTTCTGTTCGAGATTAAATCCGGCTTGAAACTATGTGGCTCTGTCATTGCAACACCGCAAGATGCGATAGATGCCTGTGGCAGTGGGCACCGGCTCATCGTATCCGATTTGGACATACCTGCCGCCTCTTTCATTGCTATATTCCCGGCGCTTGCGGCGGGCGTTGGCGCTGCCATGCCGGAAACCATTTCCGCCATGCTGGCTTGCGGCGCTTTGGCGGCCATGATTGCCATTTTGAGCGCTTGCATCATCACCCTGGCCCATATTCTGGCCTTTGACCTTTACGCAAAACTGCTCACCCGCAGCGCGCCGATGAACCGCATCGTGTTCTTTGTACGCGTTTCTGTGGGGCCCATCATTATGGCGATATACTGGCTCATCACCGATCCGCTTTTTGACCCTTTTAGACTGCCACCACAAACCATGATGGCGTTGGCATTGGCCCTGACCGCAGGTGGGTTGTTCCCGGTTTACGTCATGGGTTTTTGGATGCGCTCGCTGGGCTGGTTCTCTGCCATCGTGGCAAGCTTGGCTGGCTCTGGCCTGACCCTGTATCTAGCCGCATTGCTCAATGGCTTGGTCAAGGGTGGCGTCCTGCACAAAGGGATGATTGTTCTGCCATTGCTGGGAGATGTGCTGCCGCTGGCCGTTGCTGGTTTGGCGGGCGCTGGCTTGGGATTGGGCGTCGGGATTTTATTTGGTGTGCTGACGCCAAACCGTAAACCCAAAGCCCAGACTGCCAAAGAGCAGACTGCCAAAGCATAGTTTTTTGCTTTTGCGGATGCCTATTATTTATCCTGCGACATGTCTTTCTTGATATCCTGAACCATGCCGAAAAACCGGCGCATGACCATTTCACTCATATCAAGCGCTTGTTCCATTTCTTCAACACCGGGCGGCGTATGGGCGCGTGCTTCAAGCACGGCGATGCGGTTTTCCAATCGGCGGATTTTGGCTTGCGTGGTGGTTTCCAGTTCCTGTGTGGAGTCTTCAACTTTGGTACAGCGCCAGGTTCCGTCCTGTTCGGCACAACGTGATACATTGCCAGTTTGCAAATCGACACGCAGATAGGCGGGTGGATCTGCATCAGGCAGCTGAAAAATCTCAAAACGCTCTGCCACCGCACCTGTCGTCCACAAGCAACTCACTAAAAGGCTCAACATTGGTAATTTTAGCATGCCTCGTACCTTCAAAATGGCTTTATAATCCGTTTTTTTCCGCAATAGGCTCAGTTTACCTCTGATGCGATTGACTTGAGGGCAACAATCGGATTTCAACACTTTCATACAGTGTGAGACAACATTCAGGCAATTAAATGCACAGCCAAACTATTTATATTTATAAATTGCTGACAAGCGAGCAATGGCAAGATTTTTCCAATAAGGGCGTTTTTCTGGGTGCGCCAATTGATCTTGCAGATGGCTACATCCATTTCTCCACCGCAGCGCAGGCAGCAGAAACCGCAGCAAAGCATTTTTCGGCTGTCGAAGGGCTTGTGATCGCACAGGTTTCGGTGGAACCAATCAAGGATCACATAAAGTGGGAGCCATCGCGCGGTGGCGCTCTATTTCCCCACCTCTACACCACGCTCCCTTTGGATGCCGTGACGCAAAGCGCTGAGCTGCTATTGACGCCAGATGGCCTGCACATATTTCCAGATTGGGCGCAGCCAGAATGATCCGCAACCAGGTTTTAAAACTTGCCCAGCACTGCGTGAGAATGCTGGGCGCCGAGCAGGCGCATGACCTATCGATCTCTGCGCTTTGCGCCGGGCTGCATCCCATTGCTAAGGAGCCGGATGATCCGCGTTTAGCCGTGCGTTTACTGGGGCAAAAATTTCCCAACCCAATTGGCATCGCCGCAGGCTTTGACAAGAATGCCCAGGTTTATAATGCGATGCATCAAATGGGTTTTGGTTTTGCTGAAGCCGGCACCGTTACGCCTTTGGCCCAGATTGGCAATGCAAAGCCGCGCGCGTTTCGCTTGCCCAAACATCGCGCCATCATCAACCGTTACGGCTTCAACAATGAAGGGATGGACGCGTTTCAGCAATGCCTGAAAGACGCTCCCGCGCAAGGCATTTTGGGCATCAATGTTGGTGCCAATAAGCTGACCAAAGATAAAGCTGCCGATTATGCGGCCTGCATCGAAAAACTGGCACAATATGCCGCCTATATCACCATCAATATTTCCTCACCCAACACGCCGGGCCTGCGCGGATTACAAGTTGGTGCTGCCCTGGATGATTTATTGGCGCGGGTTGTAGAAGCGCGCGACAAGGCCGCTCGCATCCGTGTCGAGGGCAATGAAATGCCCAAGCCATTGTTGCTTAAAATTGCGCCCGATGTCAGCGAAGATCATCTCGACGCGATTGTGAAATCGGTGTTGGATCACCGCATTGAAGGTATGATTGTATCTAACACAACGTTTGATCGCCAAAGCGTTGTCGGTAGCAGCAATGCCAAGCAGGCGGGTGGCCTTTCTGGTGCACCGCTGTTTGATCGCTCGACCATTATCCTGGCAAAAACCCGTGAGCGGGCAGGGCGCGCTTTTCCTCTTATTGGGGTGGGCGGCATTTCCAGTGGCGAACAAGCCGTGCAGAAACTGGAAGCCGGGGCCAATCTCATCCAGCTCTATACTGGTTTTGTCTATAACGGATTTGAGCTGCTTGCCGATGTCAAAAAAGAGCTGATAGCGGCGATGGACAAAGAGGGCTTTAGCCGGGTGTCTGTGTTAACCAGTAGCAATGTGCAGGAATGGGCATCAAAACCATTTCCAACGCTTCCAGTATAGTAATCGTTTTAGCCAAATGTTTCTTCAATGCGGCGGCGTGATACGAGCCACAGGGTAAGCCCGCGTGCACCCAAGAACACCCATAAAGATATCCATAGTCCGGTATTGCCCCAAATAGGCACCAGCACTTTCCAGCACGCAAGATAGAGCACCAGTGATAGCAACATCATGTTGCGCATATCTTTCGACCATGTTGCGCCGATAAACACGCCATCCATGATAAATGCCATAACGCCAATCAGCGGTGTCAGAGCTGCATAGATGAGGTATTCGCGCGCCAATGCTCGCACATTGGGTTCCGTCGTCATCACATCAATGATGAAGGGCCCGGCCAGCCAAAAGATGCCAGCTAACAGCAATGCAATGACAAAGCTCCACAAGCTACTTAACCGGACAGTGGTAATAAAGCCCTTCTTGTAATTAGCACCAAGCGCGCGGCCTCCAAGCTGCTCAGCTGCTGTTGCAAGGCCATCCAGCAGATAACCACCCATTATGAACAAATGCATCAGCACCGCATTGGCGGCGAGCAGCAAATCTCCTTGCCGCGCCCC
>NVXB01000118.1 GCA_002746425.1 Hyphomicrobiales bacterium
GAGGCTTCTAGCCCCACCATTTCCAGCAATGCTTTGACACGCGCTTCCAAAGCCGCACCCTTGGCGATCTTGGTGACGATGAGCGGATCGCCAATAATCTGCTTAACGGTCATGCGCGGGTTGAGCGAGGCAAATGGGTCCTGAAAAATGAGCCTCACCGCACGGCGATAATTGGCAAGCTGGCCCGCCTGCATGGCGATCACATCATGAGACCCATCATCATCCTGGAATGTGATAGCCCCAGAAGTTGGTTCCTCAACACGCAGCAGCAGGCGGCCAATTGTGGTTTTGCCAGACCCGCTTTCGCCCACAATGCCCAAATTCTCACCGGGGTATAAATCGAAACTCACATCGTTGACGGCGTTGATCTCAAACTTGCGTTTACCAGTCCAACTTTGCCCTCTATATTGCTTGTGCAGCCCACGGACTGACAATACGGGCTCAAGCCCTACGGGCATGGCAGTCGCTGGTTTGGTTTCCTGCTCCAGTTTCAGGGTCGCGCCCAAAAGTTCTCTTGTGTAGGGTTTCTGCGGCGCATGAAAAATATCTTCGACCGAACCTTGCTCGATAATTTTCCCATAGCGCATGACCGCAACATCATCGGCAACTTCAGCGACGATCCCCAGATCATGGGTGATCAGCAACATCGACATTCCGCGTGAAACTTGCAGCCGTTTGATAATATCGAGAATTTCGGCTTGCGTGGTGACATCCAAAGCCGTTGTCGGTTCATCCGCGATAAGAATGTTCGGGTTACAAGCCAGCGCCATCGCGATCATCGCGCGCTGGCGCATACCGCCGGAAAACTCGAAAGTATAACGGTCCACCATGGCTTCAGGCTGAGCAATTTCAACCTGGCGCAGCAGCTCAATGGTTTCTGCGCGTGCTGCTTTCTTGTCCATTTGGCGATGCAATCGGACGGCTTCAATGATCTGCGAACCAATGGTGTGAACCGGGGACAGGGAGCTCATAGGCTCCTGGAAAATCAAACCGATGCGCCCACCACGAATGGCGCGAATTTCGCGGCTATCGGTTTTGAGTTCGCTAACGTTCGTATCACCAAGCGTGATGGTGCCGCTGGAAACGCGCGCCTGCTTGTCAATAAGCCGCAACAAGGCACGGGCGGTCACACTTTTGCCAGAGCCGCTTTCGCCAACCAGACATAGGGTGCGCCCGGGATAAAGATCAAAGCTGACATTACGCACCGCATGCAGGATATGGGTGCGCAGGTGGTAATCAATGGAAAGATCACGCACGCTTAGCAGTGGTTTTGGCTGGCTATGTTCGGCTCCGGCGCTCATTCGTATGGGTCCGCAGCATCGCGCATGCCATCACCCAGAAAATTGAAGGACAAAACGGTAAGAACAACTGCTGCGGCAGGCCATGCCAATAGCCAAGGTGCCGTTGCAATTGTACGGATGTTTTGGGCGTCTTGCAGCAATACGCCCCAAGAGACCACCGGCGGTTTCAGGCCTATACCAAGAAACGACAGGGCTGTTTCAGCCACAATCATGGTGGGCAAGGCCAGTGTGACCACCGCCAGAATATGGCTGGTTAAGGAGGGAAGGATATGGCGGAAAATAACACGTCTTTCCGATGATCCGTCAAGCTTTGCCGCAGTTACAAAATCCTCATTTCTCAGCGAGAAAAAYCGRCCGCGCACCTCGCGCGCAAGRCTGGTCCARGCCARAAGAGATACRATGAGCGTTATTATAAAATAGACCCGRAGMGGCGACCACGTAATAGGAATGGCGGCCGCCAAACCCAGCCAAAGTGGTATCGTCGGGATCGCAGAAATGATCTCTATCAGGCGCTGCACAACCATATCTACCCAGCCACCGTAAAAGCCGGATATGGCACCCAGTATGACGCCGATTATCAAACTGGAGGCCACACCAATCAAGCCAATCGACATCGAAACGCGGGTGCCATAGATCAACCGGGTCAGTAAATCACGCCCCAGCTTATCTGTACCAAGCAGGTTCATCGGAGCTTTGGGATCTAGCGGGCCGAACAGATGGGTTTTCATCGGAATGATGCCCCAAAGCTTGTATGCAGGCCCTTCGACAAAGAAACCGATGGGGATGACTTTGTCGGGATCTAGCGTAAAGGTGCGTCGCAAGGATTCCTGATTCACGGTCATGCTGTAACCCACGACATGGGGCTGGAACTTGCTCTCGCCATCTTCTTCAATGAAGAAAGAAATGTCTTGAGGCGGCGCATAGGTAAATTTTGGCTGCGCTGTGGCCGGAAGGCCCGGGGCTAAAAATTCAGCAAATAAAGCTATGAAATAAAAGAACAGAACCACACAACCAGCGAATAGCGCGACCTTGTTGCGGATGAACTTGTGCCAAATCAAAGTCCATTGCCCAGCAACCTCAATCGTTGCGAGGTCATCGCCAGGGCGAAGTGGACTTATGGAAGGGCCGGTTTCCTCAATGTCTTCTGCGATGTCTTCGTTGATGCTCATCAGTTAAACCTAATTCTTGGATCAAGAAGCGCCAGAAGCAAATCCGAGACCAACATGCCAACCAGGGTCAATGAGCCAAGAAGCAGAATAAAGCTACCAGCCAGATACATATCCTGTGACACCAGTGCGCGCAGCAATAGCGGCCCGGCGGTTGGCAGGTTGAGAACAATGGCGGTGATGGTAACGCCGGAGATAAGCTGCGGCAGAACCCAGCCAATGGCCGACACAAATGGATTGAGGGCAATGCGAACCGGGTATTTCAGAATAACTTTGTATTCCGGCAGGCCCTTGGCACGCGCCGTGACAACATAAGGCTTGTTCAACTCGTCGGTCAGGTTCGCGCGCAATATCCGAATGAGCGATGCCGTACCGGCTGTGCCGATCACGATCACCGGAATCCACAAATGTTTCATCAGATCGCCAAACTTGGCCCATGACCAATCTGTACCGACAAATTCAGGGGAATACAGTCCGCCAACACTCTGGCCGAGAAACTTGTAGGACACATACATAAGCGTCAGTGCAAGAATGAAATTTGGAATGGCAAGGCCAAGAAAGCCAAGCAGTGTGAAAAAATGATCGCCAAAGGAATGGCGACGAACAGCCGAAAATATCCCAATGGGAAGCGAAACCGCCCAGACAAAGAACAGTGAGGCAATCGACACAGATAATGTGGCGCCCATTCGATCCCAAATCAAATCAGAAACCGGGCGACCCCATTCGAATGAATAACCAAAATCACCTCTGGTTAGAATGCCCGTCATCCATTTTACGTATTGGGTAAAAACAGAATCATCGAGCCCATAAATGGCGCGGATGCGTTCAATTTCCGCAGCGCTTACATTCTGGCCACTATCGGCCATCATCGACAGCACCGAGGTTAGATAGTCGCCCGGTGGCAGTTGGATGATAGTGAATGAGATCACTGAAATCCCGAACAGTGTTGGGATCATCAGCAGCAGTCGTTTTATGATATAGCCCAGCATCGCGTTCGCCCGTTATGTCCAGACCAAGTGAACAATTTCCAGCAACTCAATGCCAGAAATTTCAACATGCGCCCGACCCGATTTAATGGAAACAGGCAGATTTTCGCCGTTCATATTGCGGGCAGTTGCACCGCTTTTGTCTTTGGGGAGAGCAACAGACAGCTTATGGAAGCCAACACCATAAACTTCACGAGCAGGCCCTTTTAACATCATGGGATTGGTCAAATTGTGCATCAAGACGACCAATTCATTTTCGTTTTCGCGGATCGCGATATCGAGAACTGATTTTCCCTGTAGATCGATCTGGGGGTTGGGGCCAAGCGCCCATCGCACAGCATTTTCAATAAGCTGCTGATGGTCTGCCGCCAGTACTTCCCAAAATATTCCGCCTATGTTCCATGGGAAATAAACAGTGCGGCCACCGGATGGCGTCTCGCGGGTTACCACGGCAGCACCTTTGGGCGCTTCACGCGGATAAACCTCTTCCATTGGCAAATCCGGGAAGTCCGGAATTGTCAAAAACGGCGCTTGTGCGTCATCGGCAATATCAACCCCGATCAGCCGGGTGCCACCAATAATCCGCTTTGCACCGCCAAAATTTTCGGTRAGRGGRTGATCRCCATTCAGCGTAATATAGGTGTTTTTAACCGGGCCGCGCACGGGCYTGTTCATGCTKGCRCCAASRGTWTTYGCYAGACCAAAAGCTTGACGATCTTCACCGTTTTCATCTGCCATYGCGGTTTCTCCSGCRACAACAAGGCTGCCACCGCGTGACACATAGGCATCAAGCGCTGCGCATTGCTCATYMGAGAGGCAACGCGCATTGGCAAGGATCAGAACTTTGAAACGGTCCAWCGCTTCAGGCGTAAAAGTYTGRTCMGACAGCATYTCAAATGGCAATTTGGCTTCAACCARCGCRTGRTAAAATCCAAGATCATYGCTCTCGGCCTGRCGGCGCTCRCCAGCAGCCCAATGGCGTAAAGTTGTTGCCGGATCGACCAATGCAATCTCTGCGGTGGCGGTCATTGAGCTCAACAAAGGTTCAAGCTCGGCATGGGATGCGTAGGCATCTGCCACCGGCTTTACCCAACGCTCATCAGGCACAACRCCATTGAATTTGGTAAACCAGGGCAGCATGCCATGAACAGCGCCATTGGTTATCCAGCCCTCAATTTCGGCAGGAGTGGTCACAGAATCTTTCCAGCGATACTCTTCTTCAGGGCCAATTGATGTAATCAGCACCACCGGACGGTCCGGGAATGTCGCACGCATGCGTTTGCCATTGCGGCCGGCAGCCCAAACGGGCTCTACGCCTTGGCGCCCCTGATCATCCACCACCAAAAACGGGCAATGTTTTTCAATCAACGATAGGTCAAATTCCATCAGGGATGCACCGCCCATATTGGGAATGAACGAGGCATGGGGCTTGATCGCCGTTACAGCCTTGTCCCAGGCAATCACCATATCTGTTAGCACTTTGCGCCGCCAGCCCGTCCATGCGCGCCATGTAGGGTCATTGGCATCTGTATTCAGCGGCAATTCCAAACCGCTCTCAGCAGAAAATCGGCTTTTGCAGCTTTCGCAATAGCATACACCGTGACCTTGCCAGCGATTGGCAAACACCGCATCGATATCATACTCACGGGTGATTTCTTTGACGACTTCGGGCATGAAAATATTGTTATAATCGCCATAGGCGCAAGTTACCCACACATCGGGGTAGGCCCAATGGCGGCGCTTGTTTCCAGCGCTGTCAACGGCGATCCATTCAGGATGAGCATCCGCTGCATCTTGATGAATGGCATGAGGGTCAACGCGGGCCATGACATGCATGTCCAACTTACGCGCACCATCCACCAGCGCACCAAACGGGTCACCGTCTCCAATATATTTACTGACATAGTGGAGCGGTACCTTGGAAGGGTAATAGGCAATGTAACCGCCTGCACTCAAGCAAGTAGCGTTTGACTGAGTCTTGCGAAAAACGTCGATCCAGAATTCCGGGTCGAATTCGACCGGGTCGTTTTCGGCAAGRGTCAGTTGTGTCCAGCGAGTGGCAGTACGATACCAGTCTTTTGCACGTAGATTTTGAGGCTTAGWAGCTGACATATAACGTCCAATCTGGGCGACCTTAGGGAGCCRGCCCGCATTTCAGCGGGCCGGTTAGTAGCTTTCATACCCAGTTAAATTACTGGTGAATGATCACTTATCCTTTGAAGAACTGCTCTGGGCGAGAAGGYCCAGGCGTTGGCCAACCGAATGAATTCGGCATTGTAGGCATGGTGTTGACCATGTCRTTCTTCACRAYGCCATAGCCATCGGGTGGCAGGCTCACGCCAAAGACCAGGAACATATCAGCAGCATTTTCRAGCATTTGCTTCATTTTWGCTTGYTGCTCTCCWGCGTCACCKGTTTTCARRAGYTCYTTRTARAGGGCCTGCTGCTCCTTAACGGCTGCAGGTGGCTCAATCGCATCTGCATTATCAGGATCGCTGTAGTACAGCGCCCAACCTTCYGCATAGATAGCGTTGCGGTTGAACGGTACAAAATACCGRGCATCCAACATYGCCGCCATGCCGCCATTGGCMCCAAACTGGTGAGCAGAGGCATCAAATTCGCGACCATTGCGCACCCGAGTTTCCCARAGTGASCGATCCATAGTGCGAATTTGYGCATCAATGCCGATGTTYTGGAACATAGGAATGGCCAGCTCGAACATATCCAGGAACGTTGTGCGCACCTGATCGATTTCAAAGATGATGCTGAGGCGGCTGCCATCGGGATARAGGCGATAACCTTCGCTGTCRCGCTCTGGCACGATGCCATCAAGGATYTCGTTGGCTTTGTCTGGATCAAACTCTGTATGCTGCTTGGCAAGGCGCTCATTGTAAAGCGGATCACCTTTAACAATTGAAGGCTGTGCAGGCGAACCCTGCCCCACAAACACCGCATCGATCAACGCTTGACGATCAACAGCGATYGACATGGCAACACGGAAATCACGGTTRTTGAACAGCTTGTTCTTCATTTCATCCAGATGGTTCAGATTCAACTGGAAYACCATCACATTGGCGGCGGAATTTTTGAGGGTRTAGAAGTGGTARTTTCCACTTTCCTGACCATCATACAGCACCGGTTTGTTRGTTGGCGTRCCGATATACTGATCCATCATGTCGACTTCRCCCTGAAGGGTTTTGAGGAGCATAACCTGMGGATCGGCRACCATTTGATAAATGATCTTGTCGAAATAAGGCARCTGYGTGCCTGCGGTATCAACTTTGAAATAATACGGATTACGCACGGCAATGGCGCGTTCTGTATCTTCACCAGGTGCTGTTTCAAATTTCCAGGCGTTGAGCGTTGGACGTTTGGAGTTCAGGAAAAACACATTATCTTGATCCAGACCGTTTTCCCGCTGGAACAATGCCACCCAGTTTTCAAACCCAGCWGCTTTGGCCARATCATTTGCCTTGTCATTATAMCGCAAATGGAATTGCTTGAGGTAATGAGCGGGCGCACGGCTCAATTGATCATTCTGGGCCCATGCAATTTGCTGAGCGAACAAGCCACTTGGCTCTGCAAAATGAACTTTGAAAACTTGCTCATCCACRATTTCCAGTTTTGCAACTTCGCCGCCRGATTTCCAGTGGTTYTGWCCAGTYGTAACCGCAGCTTCCTCATCCTGGAAAATATCTTCATACCAAAAACGGATGTCTTCAGTTGTGTAGGGTTCGCCATCGGACCATTTCATGCCCTTGCGAAGGGTAAATGTGTAGGTCTTGGAATCTGGGCTAACCGAATAGGAYTCTGCAACRTTAGGCTCAACGGCAGACCATTCAGGGTTAAAGCGCACAAGYGGCTCGTAGCCCTGATAGYGCACAAGCATCGACAATGATCCGCCGCCCACGAGCGCATGGTTCCATGTTCCGCCCTGCTGSCCCGGCCTRTCTGTTGGYGTGATGACCAAAGGGTTTTCCGGTAGGCGTTCATTTAACGGCGGCAAATCTGCTRACTGAGCGAATACCGGCAGGCCTGCAAATGCGGCAACGCCGGCTAGAGCCGTGGTTGAGACTAAAAAGGCACGTCTGTTCAATGATTTCATTTTTTCCTCCCAATAATGGCGCAACTTTGTGTGTGCTTTCCATTGCATTAACTGTTCCATAATGCCTATCGTTAGGTAAAGCGTTATGATAACAAGATGAATATCTTTTTRCTTTGGTAATTATTTATACCCATAACATATTGTTTTTAAATGGATTTCACGATTTGAACGACTCTARCYCCAATTCCCGCATCACGCTGCGGACCATCGCYGAGACCACAGGCTTGTCAAAATATGCCGTCTCGCGCGCCYTATCCGGTAAGTCAGGCGTTAGTGATGCAACCCGGGTTAAGGTCCAAAAATGTGCYGAAGAACTRGGRTATATTAAGCCGTCGACACAGCGCACAAGGCCACTTGCTTTGCTGTTGGATGATACGGATCTTATCAATAGCGARCTGTATATTCAGATCCAAAATGGCGCACAGCGCGAGGCCAAAAAACTGGGCTATCACGTTAATGTACATTGGACCCATAGCCACGAAGATATCGCACAAGAAACGCGTGATAGCGCAGGGCTTTTGATCGTTGGGCCGCATGGCCCTGATAGACTCAARCGAGCCTATGCATCTGGYATTCCAATTGTGCGGATTGGCTGGCCAGACCCACTAGATCCGGTYGACCTTGTCAGTGGAACGGACCATGAGGCTGGGTCTGCAGTGGCCAGTTATTTGCTGGAACTGGGTCACACCAATATTGCATTTGTTCATGGTGACCCTCGATATCGCGGCCGCCTGGAGCGATTATACGGCATGCGAGAAATGACAGAACAGCATGCTAATGTGCAATTGCATGACATCACGTGGGATGAGGGCTCCAATTTTGGAGAAYAGTTCGATGTCTTGCTAGGTCAAGGCACCAAACCTACTGCTTATTTCTGCGCTCATGACGGACTTGCTGTTACGGTTGTGTCGGAATTGCTGTCACGTGGCTATCGCATTCCACAAGATGCATCGGTGATTGGCTTTGGCGATTTCAGTGCTGCTCAGCAAATTCGCCCTCCGCTAACAACGGTGCGCGTCTTTGGGCATGAATATGGCGCGGCGTCGATCCGATTGCTCGATGCCCGGCTCAACAACCAGACATTTCCCGATTTTCCATTGCGGATTCAGATACCCAATTTGATCGTCAAGCGAAGTTCAGTTGCGCCTTACAACCCAAGTTGATTAGCGCTTAAAGCTAAGTTGGTGGCATGGCACTGTTTATGAACCGACAGCGTAATCCTTGAGTGCTGTGTTACTTGCCAAACATTCAGCAAGCAAGGGGCTAAGTTTCCAAGCAACCGGGTCTTCCTGTGCCAATTTGCCAATCGCATCACAGATCGCGGCGACACCCAGAGTGTCCGCATGGTGCATCAAGCCGCCGCGCCATCGTGGAAAACCGTAACCAAATACGGTGACTAGGTCGATGTCTCGGGCCGATGCTGCAATCCCTTCATGTAGGATGTCACATGCCTCATTGATCATGGCCAACACCAGCCGTTCGCGAATATCCTTCTCGCTGTAATCGCGGCGGATGATTTTGGCGAAATGGGCTTCTTCCAGCGCCAGATCAGCGACAATCGGATCTTCGACCTTGCCACCACCACCGGGATAGCGGTACCAGCCCGCCCCGGTTTTTTTCCCCAATTTTCCCAACTCAATCATCCGATCAGCGATCGGGATATAGCGTCGATTGGGGTCGCGGGAAGCATCCTGTCGTCGCCGATTGGCATGCGCAATATCGAGACCGGACAGGTCCTGAGCCTCGTAGGGACCCATGGCATAACCAAATGCCACCATCGCCTCATCAACTTCCCATGGGGTGGAGCCATCCATCAATACTGTGTCAGCAGCTTCGCGGTAACGCGCGAGAATACGGTTGCCGATAAAGCCATCGCAAACCCCGGCAAGCACTGGTGTTTTTCGTAGTCGTTTGGCCAACACAAAACCGGTGGCTAACGCGGCATCGCTGGTGGCGTCACCACGCACAATCTCAAGCAATTTCATGATGTGGGCCGGGGCAAAGAAATGCAGCCCGACCACCCGGGATGGATCAGGCACAATGGCCGCAATCTCGTTGATATCAAGGTATGATGTGTTTGTGGCAAGCACAGCATTTGCAGGCAAATGCTTGATCAATTGGCCAAAGATGCTCTTCTTTACGTCCATGCTT
>NVXB01000119.1 GCA_002746425.1 Hyphomicrobiales bacterium
AATTGGAGCCATCAGGATCATTGGAGTTGAATTGAATTGTCAGATCGAATTCCTCTTCAAGAGTGCCCAAATGGACACTGATATCACCGACGTTCAATGTTTCGGCATTGGTCGGCATTGCCATTCCACTTTTCATTGTAACCATGGCCAGCCAAAACATTCCCGGTGCCGCCGTCCTCAGCGTCAATGGCTATAAAACCAAACCTGGACCATTATTTGCAGTCGCAGGCATGTTCTCAATTCTCGCCGTGCCCTTTGGTGGTCATGCGGTCAACCTTGCCGCCATTACTGCTGCGATGTGTGCCAGCGAAGATGCGCACCCGGACCCGGCGCGGCGCTATTGGGCCGCGATCATTTCCGGGGTGGTCTATATTTTGTTCGGCTTGCTTGCAGGCGTTGCCATCACTTTTATCAGCCTCGCACCCGCCATTTTAATCGAGGCAGTTGCCGGGCTTGCCTTGATTGGCGCGTTCAGCGCCTCAACACTTGCCGCTCTAAAAGAGCCTGATATGCGTGAAGCGGCAGCTGTTACATTCCTAACAACGGCTTCAGGCATGAGCTTGTTCGGTATTTCTGGCGCATTTTGGGGATTGTTGGCAGGCGGCGCGGTTTTGGCGCTGCAATCAGCGTTCAAGAAATCCTAAAGCGAGAACAACCGCCGCATCCATACCACCGCATCGCCAACCACTGAAACACGATCGCAAGGCGGCGTTTGTGGTTGGCTGACCAAAACCACCGATATGCCCATCCAGTTCGCGGCTTCAATTTTGGCATAGCCCGGCCCACCGGAGTTTTTTGCAACAACGCAATTAATCCGGTTGTCAGACATCAAAGCGCATTCCTCATCGGGCGTATGGCCCGGGCGACCCAAGATCAAATCTCCGGGGGGCAATGGGCCATCTGGCTGTTCCAACATACGGGTCAAAAACCAGCAATCCTGCCGCACAGCAAAGGCTGCGGCTTCCTGCCTGCCCACCGCGAGCATGACCCGCGCGCGTTTGGGGATTTGTTCAACAGCGGATGCAAGATCAGGAACTTCAATCCAGATATCACCATGCTTTTTATTCCAGCTTGACCGCGCCAAATGTAAATGAGGCACTGAAACCATTTTCGCAGCTTGATAGGCATGGTCGGTAATCGTGCTTGCAAAGGGATGGGTCGCATCGATAACAGCGCTGATACGCTCGTTTACAATGAAGTCTGCAAGGCCTTCCACACCGCCAAAGCCGCCAACTCTCAACCGTCCAGCGGGTTTGCGCGGAGAGCTTGTGCGCCCGGCAAATGATGTGATGATATCAATGCCCGGCTCATTRACAAACATTTGCGCAAGACGAAAAGCCTCAGTCGTGCCGCCAAGAAGCAACACTGAAGGAACATTCGCCGGCGGGGGATTTCCCTCGATGACTGGTATAGTTGCCGTCTCCAACCCAATTCCGCCCCATCATTCAAAACTATGTAGCCAYAGTTTCTGTGCCGTGTTTGCCGCTCTTCGCCGTGTTKGCSAGTATGTCGCCGGTGCGTCCCACAATCAGAACATCAACGCTAACTGGCGCGCCGCGCTTTTCCACGACTTCATTAGCCGATATTTCTGCAAGTTTTGCAACAGCCTGCGCCAATTCGCTCTCAAATCCTGCGTCCTTTGCAAGGGCTAAAACTTGTGCCGCAGTGTTTGCAGCTCTTGTTTGCCCGGCAAGGTGTTCAGAACCTCCAAATGACAACAGCARTTGCGACAGGAATTCAAAGTCCACTTGCGAGCGGYTTGAATGTAAATCCAAAGCCCCCTGCGCAAGCTTTACCATTTTGGCAAACCCGCCCGCAATTGTCAGATATTGCACTGGATGATGCGCGATGTATTTCAACAGCCCACCAGCAAAATCACCCATATCCATCAGCCCGATATCAGGCAAATCATAGAGTTTTTGCACCGCTGTTTCTGAAGTTGACCCCGTAGAACCTGCAACATGATTAAGCCCCGCAGCGCGGGCTACATCAACGCCTCTATGTATGGAATGTATCCAAGCAGAGCAGGAAAACGGGTGCACAATGCCAGTTGTGCCCAACACTGACAGGCCACCTAAAATCCCTAGCCGGGGATTCCAGGTTTTGGTTGCAATCTGCGCGCCATCAACAATAGAAATTTCAATGCAAATATCTGAAGACTGCTGAAATTTATCGCAAAGCTCTGTCACAATGTCTTGCATTAATTGGCGCGGAACCGGATTGATGGCGGGCTCTCCAACAGCCACCGGCAACCCTGCCCTTGTCACAATCCCCACGCCCTCACCTGCTTTAAAAGTGACCCCGCTACCAGCCTCTCCAACACTGATTTTTACCATGATTTCAGCGCCATGGGTTACATCAGGGTCATCACCCGCATCCTTGATGATGCTGGCCATGGCTTCATGTTCAGAAAGATTTTCACGGCATAATGCAAATGAGGGTGTTTCCCCTTTGGGTAAAATAATCTGCACAGGGTCCGGAAACTTGCCGCTGAAAAGCGCGGTTAGCGCCGCTTTGGTGGCCGCTGTCGCACATGCGCCGGTCGTCCATCCACGGCGTAGTTGCGTCCTATCTTCTGGCTTGCGCGCATCACTCATAGCCTATGTCTAAAACGCCCGGTCGTGGATGCAAAGCGGATTGTCGCAAGTCTTGCTTTCAATAGGGCTGCGTTCAGTTTAATTTGGCCGTTATGAACACAAATYCTGAACCTAATCTACTGCAAAACCTACCTGTTTTCGAATCCGGYTGGGTKTGGCTGGTTGGCGCAGGCCCGGGRGATCCWGGCCTRTTGACCCTCCATGCCGCCAATGCGCTTAACCAAGCTGACGTCATCATCTACGAYGCYTTGGTCGGCAAGGATGTGCTGGCMTACGCAAAYCCMAAYGCWGTGCAGGAATACGCCGGGAAGCGCGGCGGYAAGCCATCGCCGCAGCARCGCGACATATCTTTGCGCATGATAGAGCTGGCGCGGCAGGGCAAGCGCGTATGCCGGTTGAAGGGCGGTGACCCATTTGTGTTTGGYCGCGGCGGCGAGGAAGCRCTGTCGCTGGTGGAAGCWGGTATTCCYTTTCGCATCATTCCCGGTATTTCCGCTGGCATTGGCGGRTTGGCCTATGCRGGCATTCCGGTYACGCACCGYGAGACCAATCAAGCCGTGACGTTTTTGACGGGGCATGATCAAACAGGGCTCACGCCATCAGCCATAAATTGGGATGGCATTGCCAAAGGATCACCGGTTATTGTCATGTATATGGCGATGAAACACCTCGAAACCATCACCAAAAAACTAATTGATGGCGGACGTAACCCATTGGAACCATTAGCCATTATTTGCAACGCCTCACTGCCAGACCAAAAGGTTTTGGAAACAACTCTTGGCGATGCAGTTTCAGCAGCCAAGCAAGCAGACATGGCACCACCGGCGCTGGTTGTCGTGGGCGAAGTTGTGCGTTTGCGCGCAGCATTGGATTGGCTTGGCGCGCTTGAAGGCAAGGTCTTGCAAAAGGACCCGCTCAATTCTCGTGGCCATACCCGTGGTAAGGACCGCGCCACATAATGGCTCACACACGAGGGCTGTTGCTGGCCGCGCCATCCTCAGGTAGCGGCAAAACATTTATCACGTTGGCATTGCTCAGAGCATTGAAAAACAAAGGCTTTTCCGTAGTTGGTGCCAAGAGTGGACCCGATTATATCGACCCTCGTTTCCACCAAGCCGCCACAAAAGTGCCTACCATCAATCTTGATGGGTTTGCGATGTCGCGCGACACCATCTGCCATCTGGCGGCACAAGCCAGCAACAATACAGAGCTGTTGTTGGTGGAAGGTGCCATGGGCTTGTTTGATGGCGCAACCAATAACACGGGTTCCAGCGCGGAATTGGCGGAAACACTGGGCATTCCTGTAGTTTTGGTCGTGGATTGCAAAGGCGTTGGTCAATCCATTGCAGCCCTTGTCGGCGGTTTTGTTGGTTACGGAAAGCCCAATCAAATCAAAGGGTTAATCCTCAACAATGTCGGTTCAGAGCGCCACGAAAAGATACTTGGTGATGCACTCGTGCCGCTCAACATTCCAATTCTTGGCAACATCCGCCACGCCACTGCTTTGGAGCTACCTGCCCGCCATTTAGGACTGGTGCAAGCGGAAGAGCATGGCGCACTTGATGATTTTCTGGAAAACGCTGCTACGCACATAAATAAATATATAAATTTCAATGCCTTGGTTGATGTAGCAAGCACGCTTAATGCCCCTGAGAATCCATCAAATACACTCCAACCACTAGGGCAGCATGTTGCGATTGCGCGCGATGCAGCTTTTGCGTTTTGCTATCCTCATCAATTGCAGGAATGGCAGAATTTCGGGGCAAAGCTGTCTTTTTTCTCGCCTTTGAACGATGAGGGGCCGGACAAAACAGCAGATGCGGTGTTTCTGCCGGGCGGTTATCCTGAACTTCATGCAGGGCGAATTGCAGCTGCTGAGAATTTTCGAGACTTAATGAGCGCAGCAAAGGATCGAAAAGCGCTGATTTATGGCGAGTGCGGCGGCTATATGGTTTTGGGTGACGGGCTCATCTGCGATCAACAAAAAACCCACAAAATGCTAGGTTTTCTGCCAGTTACAACCAGTTTTGCAATCCGAAAACTGCACCTTGGTTACCGCAACTTAGTACCATCAGCCCATGCCCCCTGGGCGCAAAACCTAAAAGGGCATGAGTTTCATTATGCCAGTACTATTGAGCTTGGGCAGGGGGAATCTCTGTTTCAGGCCAGCGATGCATTGGGCCAAAATTTGGGGCCAATGGGGCTGATAAAGGGCCGCGTTATGGGGTCTTTTGCTCACCTGATTTAGGCACTTTGGGCTTTGTCCGTTTGGGCCTCAAAATGTGCGGATGCGCGCCATCATACAAAGCACTATCACGAAAATCATCATATTCTTTCAAGGCCTTACCAACAAATATCAGTGCGGTGCGGGTGATCTTTTCAGCACGGGCCATTTGGCGGATCGTGCTTAAAGTGCCGTGCAAAAACTTCTCATCAGGCCAACCAACACGATAGGCAATGATGGCGGGGCAATCCKCGCCGTAAAGCGGAATGAGRCTRCGYTCAATATCGCGTAAATTGCGCACCGACAGATGGATAACCAATGTTGCGTTGGATTTGCCAAGTGTCTCTAATTCCTCACCTTTTGGCATTGAGGAAGATTTCATGGCGGTGCGGGTYAAAATCACCGTTTGGTTGATCTCRGGRATCGTTAATTCACGTCCCATCTTCGCCGCAGCAGCCGCATAGGCTGGCACGCCSGGYGTRATTTCATAWGGTATWTCAAWRGCTTGMAGGCGKCGYACYTGTTCTGCRATGGCACCATAAAGCGAGGGATCGCCGGAGTGGACTCTTGCTATRTCRTCGCCGTTTTTGTGTGCCTTTTGGATTTCATCCATGATTTGGTCGAGGGTCATGGAGGCAGTGTCGATGATCTGGCCGGGAGCCTCTGCGACGACAGCTTCGGGGACCAGGGAACCAGCGAAAAGGCATAAATTACAAGACTTTATCAGGCGCAGGCCGCGCACGGTGATAAGCTCTGGATCGCCCGGGCCGGCACCGATGAAATGAATTGTCATTGTGAATTATCCCTAGTGTTTTTAAGCCGTTTCTTCTCGTAACCGCGCGGTGTGAAGGCTTTAACCTCACCGTTGTGAAGTAGGCGTTTACTGGCGCTTGAACCGACCACAACAACGGTCAGCATGTCGACATCATCAACCTCCAAATCCTTCAACATGATAATGATCATGTTCTCCTGCGGGCGGCCCAAATTGCTGCCAAGGATCACCGGCGTATCGGGCGGACGATGCTTTAGCAAAATTTCTTTGGCATAGGCCAATTGGGTACGGCGGCGTTTGGAAACCGGATTGTAAAACGCGATGACAAAATCACCTTCTGCCGCCGCTTTGATACGCTGTTGGATAGCTTCCCACGGGGTGAGCAAGTCGGAGAGGGAAATGGTGCAAAAATCATGACCCAAAATCGCACCTGCGCGCGCGGACGCCGCTTGCAATGCAGAAATGCCCGGCGTGATGATAATGTCGGTGCGGCGTGCACCATCTGGCAACTCGATTTGATCGAGACATTCCCAAACCAACGTCGCCATGGCGTAAATGCCGGGATCACCAGAACACACCAGCGCAACGGATTTGCCCTCGCCCGCGAGCAGCAGCGCGTGGCGCACACGGTCTTCTTCTGCGCCAAGCGGAAAATTATGACGCGTTTTGCCATTGGCCTGCTCACCGAGCAAATCCAGATAAAGCGAATAGCCCACCAGATGATCGGCCTCAGCAACCAATCGGGTGACCTGCGGCGTTTGCCAGTCCGGCGTGCCCGGGCCAAGGCCAACCACGGCGAGTTTGCCGCGCGCCCGGCCAATGGTTTGGGGGTCTAAAATGTCGGGCGCGGATGCAACGGCGCAGGTGCCTTGATCGATTTTATGTTTTCCGACCAACAATTTGCCGCCATCGCCAACAGCGGCAAGAGCTGACCCTTCCGCAACGCCGTGGCAACCAACTTCGGCAAACACGATGTCGGACGGGTTTTTAAGGCGCGGAGTTTCAGCCTCCAAAGTTGCTGCGTCGAAAAACCGCGCAGGGATTTTAAAATGCTCGGCCACGGCGTGCACGGCCACCTCATCAGCTTTGACATCCAAAGAGGTGATGCAGGCCAGAGATTGGGGACTGAGATTTTGACTGGCCAGGGTTTGCTCGGCCAGCTCAATCATCTGCGCACTGTCCGCGCCGCGAATGGCCCCAAGGCCCATGACAAGTTTTTGCGGGTGATAGATGAGATGCGTGTCGCTGCCGGGTTTGGCCTCAAGGCTGGCTTCCAGTATCAGCTCGGCATTGTCGTCTGTTTTGAGCGCCGATACATCAAATGGCAACGCGCCAATGGTTTTGACCTTTGCACCATTCAGCAAGGCGGCCATGAATGATTTGGCATTTTGCGGATTGGCCAGTGCCCAGCCTCGGGGCGGTTCATCCAGCGCGATACCAAAATGCGCATCGCCAGTTGTGGTAATGGCAGCGTGTCCGGCTAAAATTTTCGCGATTTGCCGCGCCAAATCATTGGCACCGTGATGCCCGCCCAAAAGCGGCACGATGGAACTACCATCATCGCTCAGCGCAAGCACGGCTGGCTCGGTGTGTTTATCGCCCAAATGCGGGGCCAGCGCGCGGATTAAAATGCCCGATGCGCAAAAACCAATAATGGGATGCCCGGCCTGAAACAGCTTTGCGATATGCCCGATGGTGTCATCAAATAAAGTGTCGATATTGGGCGCATCAGCGAGGCGTTTTTGCAGCCCGTGCAGCTTTGCACCAAGAGCGGTTTTCAGCTTTGTCGCCGCAGGTAGCGCCGCGCTGTTGAGAACAAGAATGATGGGAGAACTCATAAAAATATTACCAGAAAGTCAGTTGGAGACGACATTGGGGCGGTTGCCCTTATCGATCAAAATCATGGAGAAATAGGGCGCGCTGTCTTCGCTGACATCGGCCAAGGGTTTGACGATCTGTTGCGCCAGCGTGGCGCGCTCGACATAGACGGCGGCATCGAGCAAGCCTTCCTCGATGATCAGCGCGCGCAGGCGGGCAAAATGTCGCCCAACTTTCATAATTGCAGCGGCGTCACAAGCACGCAATTGCGCGCCGATCACAGCATTTTCCAGTGGGCCGGGGATGACGCTAAGCATGGAATTACGGCCTGCAAGCGGACGACCGGCAACTGCGGCACAAGCGGTGAGCGACGAGACGCCCGGCACGACTTCGCAGGGAAATTCGCCCGACAGCAAATCGTAGAGATACATAAACGAGCCGTAGAAAAATGGATCCCCCTCGCACAGCACCGCCACATTTTGCCCCTCACGCAAATGCGCCGCGATCTGTTTTGCCGCCCTTGCATAGACATCATGGGGGAATTTATCGGGGCGCATCGGCACCACAATAGGCAGCTCAATCGCATCATCGGCAATATGCGCGGCGGCGATGGCGCGGGCAAAGCTAACGCCGCTATCGGGCGCAGGATAGGCCACAATTTTGGCCTGCGTCAAAATGCGTGCAGCTTTCAGCGTGATCAATTCCGGGTCGCCCGGCCCCACGCCAAGCCCATATAAAATGCCGCTCATGTCGCACGATCCTTCTGCCAACACCACTGCGTAATGCTCATCGCCGGTCTAAATCCGTGTGCGCCGCTTTTGCCAAGCGCATCCAGCCGCGCAACGGAAATGCGCGACATTTCTCCGCCGTGTTTTGCGAAGGCGGTAGCCAAAATGGTTTCCGATTCCAGCGTTACCGCATGGGCCACCAAGCGGCCACCCGATTTGAGAAATTGAATGCTGTCATCGATGATTTGCATGGAAACGCCACCGCCAATGAACAGCGCATCCGGGTTGGGAATGGCTAGTTTGTCTTTGGGGTTGGGCAGTGTTGTGCCGCCGATTTTGAGGCTATCCAGCAGGCCAAAATTTTGCGCGTTCTCATCTTGAAAGGCCTGCACGCTGGCATCGTGATCAAAGGTAAAAGCCTTGCCGCGCGGTGCGAGGCGCAAAAATTCCACGGCAATAGAGGCAGAACCTGCGCCAACATCCCAGAAAATATCACCGGGTTGCGGGGCCAGCTTGGAAATGGCCAAAGCGCGCATGTCGCGTTTGGAAAGTTTGCTGAAATTGGCAAAGTGCGCGTCATCCAACCCCGGTGCGCGTGACAGCACACGAGCGTTACTGGAGGCTTTGCAGTTGATGGTAATAACGTTCAAATCATGGTCGGGATTGGCTTCAAAAGCTGTATCAAAAAGCGCACGGCCCTCTTTGCCCAAACAATCAAACCGCTGCTCCTTTTTGCCATCCATATGGGCAAAAACGACCAGCTCAGAATTGCCATAGCCCAGCTCGATCAGATGTTGGCACACGATGCCCGGTGTCTTGGCATCTTCGGACAGAACAACCAGCTTTTGCCCCGGCGCTATCGCGCCGCGAATAGTATTTTGATCGCGGCCATGCAGTGTCAGCAGTTGGGTGTTTTGCTGCGTCCAGCCCATGCGGGCGCAGGCCAGCACATGAGAGGAAATGCCGGGAACGATGAGCATTTCATCCAACGCAAATTTAGTCAGTAACCAGCTGCCCACGCCGTAATTCAACGGATCGCCGGTGGCGATAATAGCCACGCGCTTACCGCGATGAGATTCGATAGCGGGCAGCGTTTCGCTCAGCGGGCTTTGCCAGATAATACGGTGGCGATTGTCTTGCGGGATAAGATCAAACAGGCGTTGCGAGGAGACAAGTATGTCAGCGCTTTCCAGCAGGGCTTTGGCTTTGACAGAGAGGCTATCAATGCCATCTGCGCCCATGCCAATAAGGTATATCCAGGGTGTTTTGAGGTTATCCAAATAGCACACCTCCATACATCGCACCAAGCGCCGTATCCCGGGCTTGATCCGGGATCTTCAGCACCGAACGGTGGAGAGACTGGCCCAAAACTTGCCATAGGCCGAGATAAAGTCCCCGGATCAAGTCCGGGGAACTGCGGCGGGTGGGGGCTTTTTCGAAAATCATATCCCCTCCCCCATCGCCAAGGCGTTAACGGCGGCGGCAGCGTAGGCGGA